>CAYSFT010000004.1:0-69390 GCA_964430755.1 uncultured Lachnospiraceae bacterium
ACCGTTGACACTATCGTTAAGTTCGGTGCATCGTCTTACAACTACTTCCACTAATCTAAAATAAACCCGGGTTTCGGCCCGGGGCATGAGTCCGAGAGGTTAGTAACATTCCCCTCGGATTTGTGCCCGAGGTCGAAGCGCGATCTCGAGCCTTACCGCGATTTTGCGGTGGGCTTATACCAATTTTCATGGAGGAAATTTTTATGAGAAAAAGAAGGATCATATCTCTCCTGCTTGCGGTGACGCTTGCGCTCTCAAGCCTGTCGTTTACAGTGCTTGCAGAATCGGCAACGCCCGAAGCAACACCGGCTGCGAACGAATGGACAGCAAAAAGCGGTCCTAAAGAGCTGACGGTCACCCATGTTGACGAGTCAGACAACAGCAGCTCTCCCGATACGGATGAGTTTTACCGTCTGTATGATTTCAAAAATTCAACCGGTGAAGATGCGCTCACATACACTCTTGCGTCGAGCCCATTTACCACCGGTAAGACTTACAGAATGTATGCGTATATGCGCTCGCTTGTTCATGTTAACGAAGCGGCGTATGGCGACTACCGTACATATGCAGATAATACAAACAACATGACAGTCCGTATGTATTATGGCGGAACTGAGATGACAAGCGCGAATATTACCGATCAGTGGACGTTATATTCTGCAGATTTTAAAGCAGCTGCCGGCGGAAAGGTTTTTAAATTTCAACGCCATTATTACGGCTCTGAAGATACTGTTCCGTTTGATGTTGACGGCGTTTATTTTGTCGAAATTGATGCTTCCGGCAACGAGATCGGTAACCGCATTACACCTGCAGGAGTATTCGACGCTACTGCCGACTCCACTCTGCTCACCGTAAACAAGGCAGAGGAAGCTTTTGACCGTATCGAAATTCCGACAGAAGAGGAAACGGTCAATGTTATCGGTTCTAACAATACGTCATTGCAGCGCCCTCAGACCAATACCGTGTCGGTTACAGACGGTTTTGGCTTTACCGTTCAGCTCACCGGCTCCGATGACGTTATCCTTGCTCCCGGTAAATATAATTTCAACGGCGATTTTCGTCTTGGTTGGGTTGACCATTCAAAGCTTGTCTTTGAAGACGGCAGTTTTAGCATGATAGCCGCAGACAATAACACCGCTCCGCTTCAGGCGTACTTCGGTTCAACATTGCTCGGCTCGGCAGACCTCAATCCGAGCACGTGGACAAATGTTTCAAAAACGCTTGAGATCACCGAAGAAACTTCGATGTCGAAGCTTAAGATTGAAATCGGCGCGATCGTTCCCGTTGATTATAAAAATTTAAAGCTCGAATATGTTGAGTTCGGTTCGGACGACGGCGATGTCGGCAAGGTTACTCCCTCTGATGAAAGCTATATTGCTGTTAGAGGACGTGACCATTTTGAGGACAGCGTTGCTTATGTCGATACTGTAACGACATACAACCCTGCAAAGACCTATGAAATCAGCTTCAAGGCTCGCGTACTTCCGTTCACTGCGGGAAATGCGACCGTTGCAACAAAGCCTGCAATGATACGCATTTTCTCATCAAGTACCCTGCTTCTTTACAGAAAAGAGCTTACAGCTGATTGGACGCAGATTACCGTGACTGCCACCAATTACACGGGCGAATTTAATATTAAAGGCTCGAGCAGCGGTTACGGATTTGCACCGTTTGACATCAAGGATTTAAAGATCGTTGAAGAGGGTAAGACCGAGAATCTTGCAGAAAATGCAAACGGTCTCTTTGAAAACGGTGCCGGCTGGAAGGTTTATGCAAACGTCGGTTCAGGTCTTAAAAATTTCACGGTTACAACTTCGGATACCGATGAATTTTTCCGTGTTTCAAAGCCCACAACGGGTGTAACCTCATTCACTTATGCAAGCGACGAAGCAATTGAGCCCGGTATTTATTATGTTTCCGGTGACTTCAAGCTGAATGAGAAAATCGACTTTGGCAAGTACACCTCTGACAGCTCGTCACTCACTGCCGATGCAAACTCCGCAAAGCTCGGCGTTAAGTTCAAAGGCGAGACTCTCCGAACACTTGATGCTTCGAGTGAAGTTGCAATAAATCCGGAAACCTACACAAGCGTTACATTTGTTCTTAACCTCGAAACAAGCGCGAAGAAGAGCGACCTCGAATTTGTTCTCGACGGTGCTTATTCGCTTGATTTCAAGAATATTAATATAGAAAACAAAGAGGACGAGTTTGATACATCGCTTGTTTCCGGCGACGGTTCATTT
The DNA here is from genome assembly GCA_964430755.1 of uncultured Lachnospiraceae bacterium. GTDB lineage: Bacteria > Bacillota > Clostridia > Oscillospirales > CAG-272 > Flemingiibacterium. The sequence continues at coordinate 2,244 of CAYSFT010000004.1, forward strand.
ATTTCAAAAGTTGATGCAGACAAAACTCCATATATCCGTGCAAGCGGACGTGACTATATGAGCGACACACTCGTTTATAGGGACACTGTTTCGCAGTATGATCCTGCAAAGACTTACGAAATCAGCTTCAAGGCACGTACCGATGGGTATATCCCTGGCGATGATCCGATTGGCGTGAATCCTGCAACCTTCCGAATTTCATTTACTGATGGCGGAGGATACTTTGTCAGAACACTGACTCTGACATCCGAATTTACAACCTGCGGTCCTTATGAGGTGACGGGTTTCCCCGGTTCACTCGCTTTTTGTGGCTCACCGCTCGGCTACGGCGTTGCACCGATTGACATCAAGGATCTTGTAATCACCGAAAAGGGTACAACAGAAAATCTTGCGGCAAATGCTGTGTCACTTTTTGAAAACGGCGCAGGCTGGGAAATGGGTACAAATGGCGGTCTCGGTTTGAAGGAATTTGCTGTTTCTTCTGTAATCGACGAGGATTACCTCATGGTTCCGGCAAGCTCGGCTGCAGGTGTGGGCACATCATTCACTTATGCAAGCGATGATCAGCCGGGGCCGGGTATCTACCACATCAGCGGAAGCTTCATTTTAAAGTCCCCGATTGATTACAACAAATATACATTCGAGTCGTCTTCGCAGATGATTCTCACCAACGGTAACACCGATTCTCTCACTGTAAGCGTTGGCGGCAATACCATTAAGACGCTTGACGGCGAAACAAGTGTGGTTATCAATCCCGAAAGCTGGACTGATGCTACCTTTAAGCTTATCGTTGATGCGAATGATACTGTTCTCATGAGCGATATCAACTTCGCATTCGGCAGTGCTGTTAATGTTGGCATTAGAGACATTGAAATCTTTGATGCTTCCGGACTCTATGATGCCGAATATATTGACGGTAACGGTAATGCTGTCGCAATTATTGACGAATCCGCAGAGGAGACGCATATCACCTTTGACGGTCGCGATTCATATGAGGACAGACTTGTTTACAGTGCCGGCAATATTGCAGCAGACACATATACAATAAGCTTCAAAGCACGTACAAAGCCTTTCATAGCAGGCGATTCTGCAACTATCGCATCCAAACCTGCAATAATCCGTACATATGCAACCACAGTAGAGGGCGGAAACAAAACAGTTCTTCGCTATGCTCATAGTCTCAGCACAGAGTGGTCAACGATTTCCGCGACATTAGAGGGCTTCACCGGTGAGTTTTATATCACCGGTTCGAGTTCGGGCTACGGCTTCGCTCCGGTTGACATTAAGGATCTCAGCATAGTCAAAGAAGGAACTGATGAAAATGTTGCTAAAAACGCTCTTTCGCTTGAGATAAACGGCGCAGGCTGGAGCGTGGTAGATGGAGGCGGCTCACTCAAATCGCTCAGCGTTACAGTGAACGACGGCTCGATTTATAACCGTATTTCCGCAACTGAGGGCGCAAACACTGAGCTCCATTTCGTAGACAATAAGGTTCTTACTCCCGGTATTTATCATATTACCGGCAAATTCAAGCTTCACGGATCTGACACGGTGGATTACACCAAATATGAATCAGACGGCAACGTCCTTACAGCAGACGGAAACATGGTTTCTGCAAATCTTTCCGCGTGGCTTGGCGGCGTACCTCTTATGACGATGAGCGGCTCCGGAAGCGCGGCTCTTTCCGATTCCTGGAGAGAAGTGACATTCGTTCTTGATACAATGGTTGACCTTGACCTGAACACACTCATGCTTATGCTCGATGGCGCGTATACGCTTGATTTCAAGGAGCTCGATGTAACTCTCATTGAGAGAAGAGTAGATCTGTCAAGTGTGAATTCCGGTATTGTCATGGTGCTTCTCATGCTGAAGCAGAAGGAGCTCGATGCGCTTGGCTTCAACACTCCGTGGGTTGCGGTAGGTTCATCATATGTACAAACCGTTGACAAGGTTCTCGACGAAGCAACCGGAATTTCAGGCGACGAGGACGGCGCAGTTTCCAACGGTTACATTCACCTTGGCGGACGCGATTACCACGATGACCGTATCGTTTACGAAAACGTTGGTCAGACGCTCACGGCAGGCACATATAAGCTCTCCTTCTGGGCACGCGGTGCATCTGTTGTTAACGCTCCCGAATCAGTCGGCAACAGCGTTACATCAATGCGTGTAATGCTCGGCAGCTCTCAGATGATATACCTTGCAAGTGAAAAGACCGGTTCGTTCCAGTGTTCAGACACAGTTCTCGGCAAAGATTGGGCTAAATATTCGTATACATTCAGTATCACGGAGGATCAGCCCTTCAAGTTCATGATCAGAGGAAGCTCGCGCGGTAACAGCGTGGCTCCCATCGATATTGACGGCTTCACTCTCATAAAGCTCGATCCCACAACAAAGAAGCCTCTCACAGAAGAGAATCTTGCAGTCGACAGAGATGCACTTATGACAGGTGTTGGCGGATGGTATGCCGAAAACGTTGACGGTAAGCTTTACGATATAAGCGCATCCGAAGAAATCGAATCCGAGTTCATAAGAGTCAAGGCGGATTCTGACGGTATTGCTTCCGTTAAGAACAGTGGTTCAAGAAAGCTTGAGCCCGGCAAGTACTTTGTAACAGCTAAAGCACGCATCGGCACTATTGACTTCCTCAAGTATGGAATCAAAGAAGGTGGTATGGTTCTTGAGTCGGATGAAAACAATGCTTCTCTTAGCGCAACCCTCGCCGGCGAGACACTCATGACGACCGACGGCAAGGACACCGCAGTTCTCACACCCGAGTGGACTGAAGTAACATTTGTTATTAATGTAACCGAGCCTACACCCGTTAATAAGGTAAGACTCATAGCAGAGGGTGCTCCCGAAATTGATTTTGACTATATCAACATTGATACAAAGGTCAATAAGGTGGATATGGATGCGTTTGATCCCGAAAGCGGAACCGGACTGCCTCCTGTCATCCTCGAAAACGAAGCCGATCTGCTCGACGGCGCCGTTACCAAGGAACTTCTTCCTTATTGGACAACAGACGGTCAGACACTTGAAGCGAGGGAAGACGAAAACGGCGTATACTTCGCGGCAAGCAACATTACAAGCAACACTCTCGGCTTCACATATCAGCCCGGCTTCAAGATCAAAGCAGGAACTTACAGATTCACCGCTCAGATGAGAACGACCAATGAAGGCGAAATGAGCATGATTCGTCTCAGCGTTGGTGATGACTTCGGCTCGGCAATGATCGACAACACATGGCGAACTGTTTCAATCACTATCACTGTTCCCAAGACTATGGACTTTGCTCTGAAGATTTACGGCGGTCCGATGAAGAACAACACAAAGGACTATGAATTCAGAAACGCACGCTTCATGGATGTGAACTATGTTCCCACAGAGGAAAACCTCTATGAAAACGGTACATTCAACAATGAAGCAACTGTCAGCGGCGAATGGAAGATGGGTTACGGTGCAGGCGACATCAGTGTTAACACCGATGAGGGCGGAAACAAGTATCTCACATCGAAGAACCGCAAGGATTCCGATGCGCCGATCGTTCTCTCGCTCGTATATTCGGCAGTTCCCGGAAATGTATATACAATTTCGTATGATATCAGAACAAGTAACGCGGGCGAAGCAATGAATATCCGCACGGCAATCGGTACTGATATTGACACACTTTCGATTCTTTCCGAAAGCCATGCAATAACCGATGAATGGACTCGCGTTGAGTACACCTTCATTCCGCTTTCAACCAAGGCACTCAACCTCTGGATAAACGGTGTTCAGGATGATACCTCCTTCGATATTGACAATGTTTCAATCGTCAAGAACGAGGATATCTCCGCGGCGATCCCCGAGGGCGGCAAATATTACCTTGGCGGCGACTTCGAGAATGCCGAAACAGCTCTTGACGGTTGGTCAATCGCAGAGGGTACGGGCGTTATCGGAATCGCATCTGAGGACGGTAACAGTTACCTCACAATAACCGACCGCAAGGATTCTACGATTCCTGCAACCCTCACCACCGGATATCCGGTAATTGTCGGCAGAACATACAGAATCGCTTATGACGCGAGAACGTCCAACGCAGGCGAAACCATACATGGACGTGCATCGTTCCTTCTTGAAGGTACGACATATGATCTTAAGCTCGTTGAAGGCCTTGTCGGAGAAGAAAGAAAGTATCTGCCCTGGTATACAAACGAATGGGAACATTACGAATTTGAAATTACCGTGGATAAGCCCGGCGAGCTCGTATTCCAGCTTAAGGGCGGTCCGAGAGGCGAGCCCGATAACAAGCATTTCGACGTTGATAATCTTGTGATTGAGCTTGTTGACTGATAGCTTTAAACACCTTTTGCAGTCAGGTCCCGGTCACTGTATCGGGGCTTGGCAGCAAGTTACGTCCACCGTAAGGGACGAGAAAGGAAACCTTTTTAAAGGTTACAGTTACAAAAATTATGAAAAAAGAATTTTATCGGCAGTTCTTACCGTTTTGATGACTTGCACGATGTTCACTGTGTTTGGAACAGGTGCGGCTGCGGCAGGCGGTCTTCCGCTCTCGATTACAGAGCCGCTTCCGGAAGGAGACCTTTTCCAGAACGGCGAATTTGACAAAGCAAGTGTCCTTCGCGCAAACTGGGCAGCAAACGGACAGACTATCAATCAGATCAAGGATGCAAACGGCACATATCTTGAGATGACCGACATCAGATTTCCCGATACCGGTTTTGACTATTGGCCGTCTTACTTTGTCTATGCCGGAACATATAAGTTCACCGGATATTTCAGAACAGCAAATCCCGGCGAGATCGCGCTTCTCCAGACTCAGTTCTGGTATAACGACGGAACAATGGCAAATCACTATACCCAGATCTACATTGATAACAATTGGCTCAAGGTTGAAATCTACATAAAGCTCGAAAAGGAGCTGACTTACATCAAGTTCCGCGGCGGCGCATTTAACGAATGTATTCAGTCGTTCTGCGTTGACAACTTCTCGATGGTTCCGATTGCCGAGGAGGATTATCCCGCAGCACCTGCAACCGTTTTCGGTGACAACCTTGGTCTTAGCCGTCAGGAGTATTCCGAGCTGAGCTTCACCAAGATGGAGATCTACGATGACTTCAAAAAATATGATCCCGAATATGAAAAGCAGTTCGAGGTTAACGGTATTATTCTGAATCATGACTGTACAAACTTCCTTAAATGGGTAGGTCAGTATGACATGGATGCCAAAGACATCATCGCTTATGCAAAGCAGTTTGAAGGCACACATATTACCGACTACATGATAAACGTCAGCGAGCAGGGAACAACTGTGTATCCGTCCAGCGTATTTGAAGATTATTCCGAAAGATACCTTACAACGGAAATAGCCGGTGTACCCACCGATTTCACAAATGACAGCTATATGAAAGCCGCATATGACCTTCTTGTCAACAAGGGCACTGACTATGTTGGACTTTTGTGTGAAACATTCCCGACGATTGGAATCAATCCGTGGCTTTCGTTCCGTATGAACGATATTCACGATCAGAAGGTGTCCCTCGAGGCAAACAAGCCGAATGCCCTGATTGCGGAGTTTTACTATACAAGACCTGACCTTTACAGAGTCAAACACCGCACCAGAAGCTATACGGATATGGGACTTAACTTTGAATATGAAGAAGTCCGCGAGATGATGCTTGCTCATATAAACGATGCACTGAATTCATACGATGTTTACGGAATTGAGCTTGACTATCAGCGCGAAATCAGACTTTTCAGCATCGGCGGCGAATATAACGGACTTGACATCCTCAATGAGTTCATGCGCGAGGTTGATGCTCTTGTTGCAGTATATGAGGAAAAGTACGGTCACGAAATAAAGACCGGCGTTCGCGTTGCATCCGATATTCAGACGAACTACGATTTCGGTCTTGATGTTATAACATGGGCACACGAGGGACTTGTTGACCTCGTAATCCCCACCGGACGCTTTGAATCTCTCGATTTTGACACTCCGACACGAACCTGGTCCGCGCTCCTTAAGCCTCTCGGCATCGAGCTTGCTCCCTGTCATGAGCAGCAATTGAAGACCGCAGAAAAAGGCGCGACTTATCAGACATACAACTTCACATCCCGTACCGGCTTTGCGGCGAACGCATTCTCCCAGGGCGCAGACAAGATAGCTCTCTTCAACTATTTCCTCGCGCCGAACGCTCTCACCGCCGAAAGTGAAAAGTGGACATATAATTCCGATCTCTTCTCGATTCTCTCCGGACGCGGCGCATGGAACTACCTCACAACAGTTGGTTCCTATGATAAGCTCATGACCGTTGACCGCAGATGCTTCCCCGGTTATCAGGACACTGCTGCCGAGTGGAATGGACATCACTCACAGCTTCCGCTCGAGGTGAAGGAGAACACATTCACGCAAATCAGAATTCCTGTTGGTGACATTCCCGAGGGTGCAAAGGTGACCTTCAAGATCTCCTATAACAGCAAGATGCTTCCCGAGGTGCTCCCAACTGTATATGTGAATTCCGAGCTTTGCACATATATCGGAACAGAAAAGTGCAGAGACGTTTTCACAACTGATACACTCCTTTGCTATGAGGTTCCCGTCTCAGCTCACGATGACACATACGTAACCGCAGAGATATTCTGTAAGGATTACGGCTTCACCGCAGAACACGCAGAGGTTTATATAAAGGTTGCAGATTAATTCCGATGCGCACGGGGTTTTATGGCTCCGTGCGTTTTCAAAAATTGATTGGAGAAGAATATTATGAAGGGAATTATTATAAATTCCGACAGTGACGGCATTCTCAAATATATCGGTGCCAAGGCAGCACTGCCGACATCCGTCGAAGATATCCGTCATTTCGCAAGAGAATTTGCGAACACTCATGTCACCGATTACTTTATGTGTGTTGCTTCGCAGTTAACAACCTTTCCGTCCGAGAAATATACCAGTCTTCTTGACAAATATCATATGAAAGAGGAAAACGGTGTTCCCGTTGACTATACAGAGGTCAGAACCTTTAAGGGCGCACATATTGTGTTTGATGAGCTTAAAGTCGATCATAATCAGATCATGATCGAGGAATTTAAAAAGGTCGGTATCAATCCGTGGATATCCTTTCGCATGAACGACTACCATGATCGCGGTGCCGATGCAAAGACAGGCGGCTATCTGCCCGATTTCTATCACGAGCATCCCGAATACCGTATCTCACAGCTTCCTCCTGGATTTACCGGTTACGGACGCGACAGAGCGTTTGATTTCTCATATGCCGAGATTCGTGAATATCAGTTTGGTATGATCGAGGAATCACTTGAGCGTTACGACTGCTTTGGTATCGAGCTTGACTTTCTGCGAAGCCCGTACTATTTCGCATACGGTATGGAATATGACGGTGTTGAATTGATGAACGGCTTCATGCGTGATATTGATGCACTCGTCAAAAGATATGAGGAAAAATACGGCCATGAGATAAAGATCGCCGTGCGCGTTCCTGCCGATATTCAGACCTGCTTTGAGCACGGAATGGACGTTATGCAATGGGTTCGCGACGGAATTGTTGACATGGTATGCCCGGGAAGCTTCCTCTTTATTGATAACGATATACCCGTAAAGCTTTGGGCAAATCTTGTGAAACCGTACGGCGCTCTACTTGCTCCGTGTCTTGAGATCATGTATCTTTCGCCGTATCCGGGAGCACCCAAGGTTGAGCCTAACACCGAAACCTTCGCGGCATTTGCATCAAACATATACGATCAGGGTGCAGATAAGCTCTATGTATACAATTATTTCCTTAGTAATGTTCACATAAATTTCGACAAAGAATCGGAGCTTAACTTCGATCCGAATACACGATTCTGGGAGCTTCCGATATATTGGGCACTGATCAATACGCTCGGGGAACCCGATGCAGTTCAGAAGCTGAATCGCCGTCATGTTGTAACATTCAATGACGTTAAATCCTTCTATGTACGCATGAATCCGGGACAGCAGCTTCCCATGCACTTTGATAAGGCTCATGTTGCAAACAGTGCCAAGGTTTCCGTCGGTGATATTCCCGAGGGTGCGGAGCTTACTCTGCGTTTCGCGGTTTCGGACGTTGAAGCGGCACTCGCAGATCCGCCGAGAATCTATATCAATGCTTCGCGCTGTGAATACATCGGAACCGAGCAGGACGACCGTTTCGCGAAGTCAACCGTGCTTTGCTATTCGATTCCAAAGGAAGCACATTTTCATCAGCTTTGCCCGAGATTCTCGTTTGCGCACGACAATTCGATTGTATATCTTGAAATATACGTAAAGGTGACGGAGTGAGTGCTTCGGATCATAAAGCAATGTCATGCGAACAGTAAAATAAAAAATACGCCACTTTGCAAGCTTATTTCACTTGCCGGGTGGCGTATCGTTCTTTTGATGGAAATATTACTTTTTGAGTTTAAATTACGTTACTTTTATCCCTGATCGGGTACTGGCATATTTGCAATCAGCCATTTCGTAAGTTCCTCCGGGAAAGCGAAGCTCTTGAAGAAGGCATCCTGCAATTCCTTGGGCAGAGCCTCAACCTCTTCCCATGTATACTCGGACAGCTGTTTTTCGCCGTTTTCCCACGGCAGCTCGCTCGAAGAATCAGCTCCGGGCTGAACGCGGTTATACCATGCGTTGAAATCCGCGAGACTTGAAAAGCTCTCATAGAACGCAAGCTGCTGCTCCTTGGTCAGAGCATTGTATTCTTCCCAAGTGTATTCAGACGGTTGTTTTTCACCGTTTTCCCACGGAAGATAAGTGTCAGGTGTTGGCTGAACACTGAGGAGCCATTCCATAAACTCTTCATTTGATTCAAACTTATTGTGGAAGCTGTTCTTTTCATCCTCGGGCAGAGCATTGTAGTCTTCCCATGTATATTCAGATGGCTTCTTTTCGGTGGTACTGTTGTCGCCCTGATCTCCGTTTGGCTTATCATCAGGTTCATCGCTGCCATCGTCAGGCTCGGCATCAGGCTCATTGTCCTCAACCTTGCCCTCATTCTTAATCTCCGGATGCACCTTGTTGATCCATTCGGCTAAAAGCTCATGATTTTCAAAGCTTAAATAGAAAGCGTTCTTCATGTTGTTCGGCAACGCTTCATATTCTTCCCAGGTATATTCGGAAGGCTGTTTTCCGCCGTTCTCCCACGGCAATTCGAGAGGATCATTTTCAGCAGGCGGATTTTGTGTGTCGGGATTGGGTGTTGGCTTAGTTGTGTCCTGTTTAGTGTCCTGCGTGGTGTCCTTGTCCTCGGTCTCGCTTTCGGGAAGCTTTACTTCAATTCTGGCATCCTTATCGGTGAGTCTGCAGAGAACTTCCGCCGCTTCTGAACGCTTGAGTGCTTTTTCCGGAGCGAATGTGCCCTTGTCATCAATTCCGCAGAGAAGACCGAAGCTGAAGCAGTCGCGAACATAGTCCTTATAATCGTCACCAATCTTGGAATAATCGGCAATCTGTGTGGTTTCAACACGCGCATTAAGGCTCTCGCCCATTTTTTCAACACAGCGGACGAGTATCATTGCCATTTCTTCACGCGTCATCGGCTTGTCAAGGTTACCGTTATCAAGCTCATTATCTTTTACGATGTCGTTGCTCAGGGCGAACAGATAATAATTGTTCCACCATTTCACGGGATCGTTTTCGATGCTTTTTGCTTTCTCCGGGAAGGTTGCTCGCAGGGAAACGATGATGAACTCCGCTCTGGTCATTTCTTTATCGGGTGAGAATGTTCCAACGCCGTCAATCGGCTCGGTCGTTCCTCTGAAGAGACCTGCTTCGGTCATCTTCATTACCGTTTTGTATGCCCAATGATCTTCGGGCACGTCAGAAAATTCTGTGACACCTGCGGCACTGAGCATTGTTGCCGCGAGGAGAAATGATGCCAGGGCAAGTGCAGACGATTTGATGAAATTTTTCATAATTCTGAAATTTAGCCGTAAAGGCATTCCTTTCTAAATGATTATTTATGTGTTTATTCTTCAAGGAGAATTTTGCGTATGCTTTCGATCTCTTCGTTGCTGACGCCGATTGAGAGAAGCCAACCTTCAACACGCTGCTTGGTGTTATCGCCCTCGAGGGATCTTATACGCTCGAGGAACGTGTCAAACTCAGCATAATTTACATACGAATCGGTGAATGCGCTGAGCTCGTATTCCCTGTAAAGGTCAGCATCCGAAACACCGAGCATTGCCTCGATTAGATAGCAGACAGTTCCTGTTCTGTCTCGACCGTATGTACAGTGCATATAAATCGGGTAATTTTCCTCTTTGGCAAGGTCTGCGAAAATGCTTCGTATCACTGCAGCTCCGTCCTCGCTCAGAATATCGGAGTACATCGGTGAATTATAGTATTTGTGTAAAACACCGTGTCCGAGTGCGTCTTTACCGTCCTTGTTGTCGGTTGACTGGCGAAGGTCGAGGTCAAAGCGGATTCCAAGATCATTTATCATCTGAGAGAAGCCTTTATCCGTAATGCAGTATGATGGTTCAACCGCACCGTCAAGCTCACATCCGCGATAGAGCAGTCCTTGACGAATTGCTTTTCCCCCCGTCGTTTCCCAACCGCCGATATCGCGCACATTAACGATACCATCGATGTTGAGAACTCGCGGTGAGACTTCGGTTTCAAAGCTTCCTGTTGTACCGACTTCACAGCCGTTTGTCAAGCGAAGATTAAGACGGTAATAATACTTTGTTCCGGTTTTCAGATTGTAGATTTCAAGCTCGTTTGTGTCAGCGTCGAGGTCATAGGTCTTTGCGTTTTCATATATGCTGTTTTCCGCAATGTCGAGACTTGCCGACGCAATGTCTGTGCCTGATGGCAGACCGGATACGTGGTAAACAAACTTGAATGGACGTCCCGAGTCGAGTCCGCCTGTGTAACCGTAAAACGCTCGGTATGCTTCAAGCGCGGTGCTGTTATTTGTCGGATCAAGATAATATGCAATAGCATCGCTTATCAGCTGAATCTTTTCAGGGTACACCGAGGTTTCGATTTCAATTGTTGACTGTGTGAGCGTCGTCAGTTTATCGGGGGCGACGGTTGTATCCGACATTTTATCGCTTTTTGTGGCAAGCAGTATAAGCAATATAACCGAAACCGTACATGAGATAATATTTATGATGACGCTCTTATATTTGCTAAAGAATTTTTTCAGCTTGTTTTTTGCAGAGTTTGACGTGCTGCTGTGAGCGCGGCGTTTTCGTCTGCTGTGATGGCTGTGGTGACTGTGATGATGGCTGCTGTGGCGATGGTGACTGCTGTGATGTTGGTGTGATTCCTCGGCAGGCGAAGTGGTCTTAGCTGTGTTTTCGTCGTCCGGGATGACTGTGATTTTGTTTTCATCCATGTGTTTTGCCTCATTTTGTTGTTTGTCAGCAGATGTATTTGAATATGCTGAGCTTTGTGTGTTCCTTTATGAATATAACAATCATTCCGACGGTTATTGACGCCGCAATTGTTATAATAAGCTTTGTCGGTTCATATATGATGTCAGGTGTCGGGAAAAGCTTGAGCGCGTAACCGACGATACGTCCGACACAACCGTGGGTTACATAGATAAGTACTCCAAGCTCGCGGATACGGATTTTGCTTTTGAACGTGTGCTTGTTTTTTTGAACAAGCAGAAAAATTATCGGGCAGAGAAATGCGAGCATTATGTAACAGTCGTCTGTGAAGGCTGATTTGATATGTAGTATTATAAAAAGCTCCAGTATGAGAAGTATTCCCGAGAGGGCAGCGAAAATGGCAAGAGTGCCGTTTTTTATTTTTGGCGCTTTCTCCGCCAAGAGTCTGCCGAGCGATATCCAGAAGAGTGCAACCGGAAAGCCGGTGTAAATATAAAGTCCCGTCAATTCATGATATCCGTTTGCGATGCCATATACAATAGAGCCTGCATTAAACAGATTGCCGTAATTGGTTGTCAGGCAACAGAGAATATATATTGGTAGCATTAATATTGCAAGCCATATTGACGGGATTTTCTTCGACAGCAAAAATACGGCGACAAGACCGATAACAAGTGCAACGATGTACCATGAGCCGGTAAAACCGCTTCCGAGCAGAATATCCTTTACAGCAGCCCATGCTCCATCGGGAAAAAAGTCATGGTGATATCCTCTCATAAAGATTACAAGCGGCAGCTGCACCACCGACCAGATTAAATACAACAGTAAATTACGTTTCACCGTGTGAAACAGAGCTTTATTTTTCTCCTTTTCGGAGCCTGCCTTTTTTATTTTTGAAAAGAAGAAATAGCTCGAAATAATGAAAAACAACGGCACAGCCGTCCGAAGTACAGGCGAAAGAAATGTCTTGTCTATTCCCGAATGAATAATCACAACCAATATAGCAAGTACAAGCTTCAGGATGTCAATCGCATTGTATTCCCTGCAGGAAATATTTCTCACCGTGATACCCTCCTGACTACCGTACCGATTTTGTGACGGATTATCCGCACAAGTGAATATATTCTCGGGAATTTATAATATAGCAGATACTTTCTGTCCTTTATAGTGCCGAGAACCGTTTCTTTATTCTGTTCGAGAAACTCTTTCGCCAGAGCCAGAGTTTCACTGTCAACCTCTTTCCAAAGTGAGCGGTCGTATAAACGTCTGGCAGACAGTGCCGCGAGCGGCAGTGAATATTCCACTGCAGACGGAAGTCTTTCTGCCACTGCCATGTGAAACTCGTATCGGGCAAGAAAAATATGTCCGAGTGCCTTTTCAGAGATGTTTTTTGAAATGCTGTCGGCTCTTGTCAGATAAAAATAGAGTCCTTCAGGATAACAGTAGATGCGTTTCGCCTTGAAGAAAAGCTTATAGGTAGTAGCCATATCCTCCCATAAACGCCCTTCCGGAAAGCGAATGCCTAAGAAAATCTCTTTTTTATACACCTTATTTACTGCGTAATTGTTGATGTTTCCGCGAAGCAGCTCGACAACAGCCTCTTCGCCCGACAGCATTCCCTCGCGGATGTTTTCTGTGTGTGCATAAATCTCGCCGTTCTCTTTAACACGATTGGAATTGAATACAACAATTTCAGGCTCATGTGAATCAAAAAATCCCATTACTTTTTCGAACAAATCAGGTGCTATCAAGTCGTCGCTGTCCACAAATCCGAGATAATCACCGCCGGCTGCGTCAATTCCCACATTACGCGCAGAAGAAAGTCCTCCGTTCGTCTTATGTATAACCTTGATGCGAGAGTCTTTTTTTGCCCATGAATCACACATTTTTCCCGAGTTATCCGGACTTCCGTCGTCAACAAGAATTATTTCGAGGTTCCGATATGTCTGAGCAGTGATACTTGATACACACTTATCAAGATATATCTCCGAGCGATAAACCGGCACGATAACGCTTACCAATTTGTCCATTTTTGATGCACTCACTTATCGTTTATTTTTTAAGAAACACAGAAACCAACTTTTTCGCTTGCTCAAAAGCAAATCCGGGACGCAGACTGTTTATTATCAGCTTGTTGTTCTCGCGAAGCGGACGCCAGATAAATCCGAGAATCAGATTTGAAAATACCTGCGTCATCAGTGAAGCAAAAGCCGCACCTGAGGCTCCGAATGGCTTTATAAGCAGAAGATTAAGCAAAACATTAAACAGCGCACCGCTAAGGTTAATGATCCACAAATATCTCTGCTTCTGTTCCGCGAGGATCCATACATTTCGTACAGACCCCATCATGGAAAATGCAAGGAACCATACGAGAATCCTGAACACGGGCACTGCCGCGGCATATTCGTTTCCGTAGAGGATACCTATGATAATATTACCGCCAAGCGTGAAAACAAGGCTCTGCGCAAGTGACAGATAAAGCGTCAGGCTGTACAGGCGAGTCATATTGAGATAATATTCGTCGCTTTGTTCTTTTTTGTTTGCTAAAATAACAGGTCGGCAGGAGTCAACAATTGCCGTATAAACAAACTGAAAGATTCCGGCGGCAGTAATAGCGGCAGAATAAAAACCGTTTTCTGCTTTTCCGATCATCAATGTCAGCATGATATGGTCTGTATTTTGAATGAGAACGAGCATCATTGCAGCCAAGATATAGTGGCGGCTGTTTTTGAGCATTTTCTTTCCGAGGGAAAGGGAGAATCGCAACTTTCCGCCTTTTCTTAAATAGATTATGAAAAGGAAGAGGGCTATGAGTCCGTATTCAACCGAATGGGTTACGGCGAACCAATATACGCTTTTTTCTGTGGCAAGAAGAAAAATCTTATATGCCGACACAGCGAAATAGGAAAAAAGCATGACGAGCGAGGAATATTTTGACAGTAGCTTATACTGAAACCAATACTGTATCATTTCCGCCGCCGCAAATATCAACGATAAGCTATACAACGCGCACACAAGCACTGCTTCATGATCGTTAACATTTGACACTGCAGAAAAGCCAATTACAGCGAGTGTACAGAAAACGCCGGATATTAAATTTAAAACAATGGATGTGCCTGCAATCTTGCCCTCATTGTCGGGAGCTTCAACATACTCGCGAACAAGTGTGGCATCAAAGCCGAGTCTCATCACGGGAATCGCAAAAGCAACAATTGATGCGGCATAGTTTATAAGGCCGTAATTCGAGGGGCCGAGATAACGCGCAGAAATCATTCCGACGACGAGCTGAAGCACCGACTGTGCCAGCTTACACAGAACTATCCATTTTGCATTGTTTACTATTCTGTTTCCCTTCATAATACACCGATCCTTATAAAAAGCAACTCCCCCAATCCCCTTTTTTCGGAGATCGGGGGAGTTCACCTTGTCAAATATTATCCCTTGATTGATTATTTAACGAATCTGCCGAGCTCGTCGAAGGTATAATTCATCGGAATTTCACTGTATACTCCGTCTGCGGGAACATAGCAGGTTGTGTTTGTCATAACCTTTCCGCCCCAGCTTACATAGTAGTAGTCACCGTCGATATAAAGAATTCTCGGTGTGGGTGTGTTTCCGTTTTTATAGTAGTAAATACCGTCGTCCGTTGTAACAAATCCGTTAAGCATCTTGCCGTCTGCACCAAATGTGTAGTTGTTAATCGGCAGATCGCAGGTGGTTCTTCCGACATAGTACTTGCCGTCGGTCATGAGCATACCGCCCCAGTATGAGTAATAATACTCGCCGTCAACTTCATAGAGACCGTAAGATACGGTTGTACCGTTTTTGTAGAGGTAGAGCTGACCGTCAATCTCTTCAACGCCGTTGTACATCTTGCCGTCTGCGCCGAAGGTGTAGTTAGCGTTTGCGCTCAGATCGCAGAAGGTCGTTCCGACATAGTATCTGCCGTCTGTCATTATAACGCCGCCCCAATATGAGTAGTAATATTCGCCGTCGATCTCGTAGAGACCGTAGGTTACGGTTGTACCGTTTTCATAGAGGTAGAGCTGACCGTCAATCTCCTCGATGCCGTTGTACATCTTACCGTCTGCACCGAAGGTGTAGTTAGCGTTTGCAGGCAGATCACAGAAGGTCGTTCCGACATAGTATCTGCCGTCACACATGATAAGACCGCCCCAGAACGAATAGTAATATTCGCCGTCGATCTCGTAAAGACCGTATGTTGCGGTTGTACCGTTAATGTAGAGGTAGAGCGTGCCGTCAACTTCTTCAATACCGTTGAGCATCTTACCCTCTGCATCGAAGGTGTAGTTCTGATTCTTCGGCAGGTCACAGAAGGTTGCACCGACATAGTATCTGCCGCTTGTCATAACAATGCCGCCCCAGTATGAGTAATAATACTCGCCGTCAACCTCATAGAGGCCGTATGTTGCGGTTGTACCGTTAATGTAGAGGTAGAGAGTGCCGCCGATTTCCTCAACGCCGTTATACATCTTGCCGTCAGCGCCGAAGGAGTAGTTAGCGTTTGCAGGAAGATCGCAGAAGGTTGCGCTTGCGTAGTATCTGCCGTCCTTGAGGAGTTTACCCTGCCAGTTGGTCATATAATACTCGCCGTCGATTTCATAAAGACCTTCACTTGCGATACGTCCGTTGAAATAGAGGTAGTTTTCGCCGTCAGACTCGAAAATGCCGCTTACAAGCTTTCCGTCGTCACCGGAGATGTATGTTCCCACAGGGAGATCACAGTGGGTTGCATCGGCATAGTTCTTGCCGGTCAGGATGACGCCGCTCCAGGTTACGTTATAGTATGCACCGTCAAACAGATAGAGACCGGGACTTGCGGTTCTTCCGTCCTTATAGAAGTAAAGTGTACCGTCCTTTTCGACGATACCGGTTACTGCCGCATAATCGTCGCCATAAAGTCTGCCCTGATAGGTTCCGTTCTTCTGAGCGTAGCCCTTATAGTTGAAGCAGTAATATTTACCGTCGATGAGGTGAGTATCTGTGAGGCCCTTGCCGTCCCTTGCATAGGCATAGCCGTTGCGGTCGGTGTAGAAGCCGTCCGGAACGCTCACGGTCTTGTCGCAGGTGCCGTCCTCGTTGAAGTAGTACCAGTTCAGGTTGATCTGGTTTTCATAGAGCATCTGATAGCCGCCTGTGAGAGCAACGCCGTTAAAGAAGTAATAGTCCTTACCGTCGATGTTTCTCCAGCTTCCTCTGTCGCTATAGTAGCCGGGACCGTAGTAGTATCTGTTTCCGTAGAGTGTCTTTACCCAAACGCCGGAGGTGAGCTTTGCATCAGCGAAATTGAAGGTTACGTCATCCAGTACAACATCGCCCTCAGCGCCTGCCTTGGTTTCCTTGTCGAAGTAATACCAATCAGTGCCGATCATCTGCCAGCCGGAAGCTGCAACGCCGTTGATGTAGTAGTACCAGTTTCCGTTTTCTTCAACAAGTCCGGTTGCGGTGTTGACTGCGCCGCATTCACACTTGCCGTCGACATAGTTGTGTCCGGTTGCAGGGACTAAAGTGCCCCAGTCGATTACAGACTGACAGGTTTCGCAGTATGTTCTGTTTTCATAACCTGCCATAGTGCAGTCAGCGTCCTTATTGAGGGTTGTAAGCTCTGCATCGTGATAGTGCCACGGGTTAACTGTGTCGTTGATCATGGTTTCAACGGAAATCTTGCCGCCGAAAGGATCGGTGTCATTGACAAGACCGAATATAGCCTCGCAGTCAACAGTTACTATCGGGCAGTAACCGGTCTTGAACTGTGCCTCAGGTGTGATAGCAATACCGGTCACGTTGTTAACGCCGTCCCATGTCCAAAGGCGGACAGGAGCACTTATGATGGTATTTGTCGAGTCATCAACATCCTCGCCGTTTTTCTCGATTACAAGAGTGAGGATATTTTCAACTTCGTCAAGAGTATAGGTGAAATCGAAGCCCTCTGCAACGGTTATACCGTCGGGCTCCCATGTGTTCGCATCCTGAAGCAGAAGCGAAGCTGTGAGAGATTCAACAGAACTAATGTCTGCCACATTAACGTCAACATAGTAAACAGAGCCGTATTCTGGCTTCGTGCCGGAATCGTTGTGACCGTCAAGCGTTACTGCAGCATCACCTGCGATGGTGAATGTTCTGGTAACTTTCGCAGGATTACCGAGAGTATCCTTGATTTCAAACGAAACGGTATGAACACCGGGGGTGAGATTTGCGTTTGATGTTGTTGTCAGATACTTACCGGAAACCGATACGTTGTCAAGCTCGTTGCCGTCAACAAGGATCTTACCGGTTGCATTGTCAAGCTTGATATTATCTGCAACTACAGCGGAGAACGAAATGGAGCTGCCGTTAATTACAGCGCCTTCGTTAAGAGCAACAGACTCATCCTGAGTTGTGTAGCTTACATCGCTTATTGTCGGGAGAACTCTGTCATCAACAGCCGAGCTGTAGTCGAGAGTAATGTCGTCGATATAGAAGGTATGAACTGCAGGAACCATGGGCTTTACATATGTACGGATAAACGAAGGTGAACGGGTGTTACCCTCATCTGTTGCCACGGGAGTGCAGAGGTAATCATACTTGGAAATATCGATCGAAGCATATACCCAACGTGATTCGGGGATATCCGCTTCTGTACAGGAGTTAAGATTCTTTCTTACACCGCTTACAGTTGTAAACATGAAGTGATCCTGCTTACAGGAATAGCTGCCGTCTTCATTCTTCACATAGAACTGCGACTGGAATGAAAGACCCGGAGCACCCTCGGGAATGTAGAGCCACATACCGAGTGTGGTTGCATTTTTGCCGTTTGCAACGTCGCGGAGAACTATCGTTTCACCGACATTGAAGAGGACGTTGTAGCTCCAGCTTGCAAAGGAGGCATCAGTATTGTCAAGGCTCCATGCAAGCGCATATTTACCGTTTCTTACGATGTCGGAGGAAATTGCGGTGGAGCTGCTGATCTGTTCATTGAACTGTCCGGCGAGAGGAGCGGAACCGACCAGCGTATTGTTAATGCCGTTGTCAATGCTCCACTGCTTTGCATCAACAAAGCCCATGAAGCCTGCGGTGTCGCCGTCCTCGAAGTCATAGATGATCTCCGAGCCCTTACCGTAAGCGATAACGAGAACATCGCTTACAGTAGAATCAGCGTTATAAGTAGCAGTTACATTAACGCCGGTTACAGACTCATCGCTTGATGCGAAAAGGGTGTTGCCGACAAGCTCTGCTGCCGAGGTATCGGAAAGCGTGAGTGTATATGCGCCGTCAACGCAAACATCCCAGTCGTCAGCGCCGTATGTGCAGGCGAAGTCGATGTTCATGCTCTTGCCGTAAGGAAGAACTGTTTCATCGAGTGAAAGCGCGAACACATCGGGGTCGACCACATGAATGATCTTTTCGCCGACATTCTCGCCGTTATAGAGAATCTTTACGGTAACATCGCCCTTGACACCGCTCAGAGCGAAAGAACCGTCTGCATCGATAATTCCGTATGACGGATCTGAAAATTCCCATGTGATTCCGTCTGTGGGAAGCTCAGCAGGGCTGCCTGACGCGTCAACGCCGACTGCTGTGATGCTTCCAACGGAGCCGGGAGCATAGTAATCATATTCGCTACTGAGAACTGCATGGTCAAATTCGCCTGTTGCAGCCGCATTGGAAACGATGATTACGCTGTTGATTGTTGCGCGCTCTGAACCGTCAGACGGGATTGAACGCATGGTTGCTTCGGTTTCACCCTCACGCTTTGAAACGAAAGTGGAGGATCCGCCGCCGTCGCAGTTAACAGCGTTAACACATCCGAGAGCGAGCATCATTTCGCCAAGCTCATAGTTGGAAAGACCGGTTGAGAACGGAGCGTTACGTCCGTCAACAAGACAGAATACGAGAGTGCCGTCAGCCTTGATACCGATCATCGAACGGGATGCATCGGAGGATGTACGCTCAACTGTCTTTGTATTAAGCACACCATCCTTAACTATCCAACCGAAGTTTGCGGAGATTGCGGTTTTTTCGTTACCGGTAAGCGGTGTGCTCATCGAACGAAGCTCGCAGGTGCCGTCCCAGTCGATTGCAAGGTAGGTTTGCGCGCCCTTGTGAACCTCGGGAGTTCCGAGAACAACGCCGTCCCATACCATATAGCCGTAAGGAGCATCGGAGTCGTATGCAAGAGCGGTGTTCATTGCGCCGACTACGTTATAGCCGAGGCCTTCGTAGTAAGCAACAGTCTTGGTGAGCTGTTCAGCCTTCCAGAACTGCTTCTTATCTTCAACGCCGTCAAGCGGGAGATTATCGGGATCAAGCTTGTCGATTCCGTAATATCCGGGGAGTACGTCCACATTCTCGTTATTTGTGTCAATCTCGAAGAAGTGAACAACCTTACGGTCATCGCCGGTTGCGTTGTTAAGGATGATTTCACCCTCAATTGCACCGGGAGCAAGGTTATAAACATTTTCGGAAATTACAGTGAAATAGTTGTTTGACACGGATGTATCATATCCGGTCTTTGGGGAAATTGCATGGAGCTCGAAAGACGCGTCGTCATCGATAACGGTTTCGTCATCGACAATAATTTCATCATCGATAACGGTTTCATCATCGACAGCGATCTCGTCATCGACAATGATCTCGTCATCAACGATGATTTCGTCGTCTGCGAGTGTTGATACAGGCAAGACAGACATTACCATCAATCCGGCCAGCATCAGCGAGAAAATGCGTTTCATATTGATGTACCTCCAAAAATAATAAATTTTATATGTCATTCGCCTGGGCGAGCATATACTTGATTTTTCGTTTCGTAATCTGAACAGCTTTTTTGTCGGGAAAGTCAGGCGTTGTGGCGGTGTGCGCTCAGTTCGCCCGAGAATGTTTTGAATGCACTCTCAGAGGATGTCGAAACAAAGGGAAGTGCCAGCATGAAATATGCGATATATGCGATATCGGTTCTCAATGAGGAATTATAGAAAAACAGTGCAATGCAGGAAATGCTCATTACGACTGCCATTTCACAGTAAAGCGAATTTGCGTCTTTTTTTGCCTTGAGTCTTAATGCCGCAAATATTATTATTACAAAAAACAGCAAAAAGAGTGCGAGTCCGATATAACCCGTTTCAATAAAGGCAAATGCACTTGAGAGCCAATCGTAGTTAAGATATGAATGTGATCGGAAGAAAGGGGTATTGAATATTTCAAAGGCTGAAGTGTCACAGTTGCCGATTCCAAGGCCGAAGAGGTTATGTGGGATATCCTTGAGAATGGTATCGGAAATCACGGGAATTGCCGTGAATCTGCCGAGGTCTTTGGCTGAAGAATAACTCGTTGAGGTGATGAGCTCCATGATTCGGTCAAAGCTCAGCGCGGCATCCTTACCCCAGATTGAGGTGAATATCGTACCGCTGAAAAATGCTGCAACGGTGAGTCCCGCAAAAAGCAGAACCTTTTTGAAAGAAAAACGAGTTATCATTGCTGAAATAATGAGGATGAAAATGAAGATGACAAAGAAGAATTTTAATTCAGACATTGCCGCGATGATCAGCGATATACCACACTTAAGTAGGCAAATCTGAAGGCTTTCTTCGCTGTGCATACACATAATCAGGCTCTTAACGGTTACTATGATAAGAAGTATCATCGAGTTTCCGTTACAGCCAAGCTCAACGCCGAAGATTCCGCCGAGATAGTCCCATTTATATCCGAGGACGAAAAACTGGAAGAAGGTTACAACGACGTGAATGACGAAAATCACATCAATTATTTTCATACACAGCTTTAAATCGTCTCTGTCAAGAAAATATGCAAACGCAAAAAACGCGATGTAATAGCGTATGTTATTGCGCATACCCCATAGGAAATAGAATATTGACTGATGCTCGAATATGTAAACCACCGAAACATACAGTATAAATATAATGAAGAAAACAAGAACCGGAAGAGTTTTCTTATAAACGAACTGCGCTCTCGTGAATACTACCATCACCAGAACGGCAATCCACGAAACGTCAAGCGTATATTTTATGATTCCCGGAACATGCAGAAAATCCTGAAAGAAATTCAGCAGAAACGGGAGGACAAACATATATAACGCCAGAAACTGACAAAATGAGCGTTTTCTGATATGCCACATGATCTATCCTCATTTGTTTTTAGTCTTTGCCCTTAAAAGAAGGTCACACGCAAAATAGAACCGATACTTCAAGAGTAACATTAGTATTCTTATTGACAGTGGCTCAAGGTGCAGTACCTCTGCCGTAACCGTTTTTCTCAGAAGAGAATCTCTGTAAATTTTACGTAGTTCTGTCTTTTTGCTTTTTGCGTTCATATCCGATGCCATAATGTGCTTCATAGCGGCGAGCGTGAAGATGTGATATTTCGATGTCACATACGCCGCAAGCTTTTCGGGCAGGGAAAGCTCCTTTATATGCCCCAGGGTTTCTGAAAGGAACGTATTGTTCTTCTCCTGCCTGTCCGCCCTATATGTACGCGAGAGGGAGCCTTCATTTTTATAATAGCAGTAAAATCTATCCGGGATGACAAGGACGTTTTGCGCCTTTGCGAAATAGTCAACGCAGAAATATGCGTCCTCAGAGATGATCTCGCGCTCCGACCTGAATCTCATTTTATGCTCTTTTATAAGCTTATTGCTGAACACCTTTGAGCAGGCACTGACTCCATATCCGTCGCCGCAGGAAAACAGCCATGGGAGAAGTTCGTTTGTAACCGTTTCGCCCATATAGTGCTTCTTGGTTACGCGGCGATAATCTTCAAGTACCTTGCCGTCGGGATAGGCATCGTAACGCCCGAAAAGAAGTGTATCCGAGTCGTGCTCTGCCAAAGCGAGAACACAGCTCTGTACGGCATCGGTGACAAGGTAATCGTCACTGTCAACAAATGCTATAAAATCGCCGGATGCAATTTCGAGTCCCGAATTACGGGCGAAACCGAGTCCGCCGTTCTTTTTGTGAATAACCTTAATGCGTGAATCTTTATTTGCCCATTCTTCGCAGATTTCGGGACATTTATCGGGGCTTCCGTCATCAACTAAAATGATTTCGAGATTTTTATAGGTTTGATTTACGAGTGACTCAATACATCTCTCAAGATAAGGCTCCACGTTGTAAATCGGCACGACAAGAGAAAATAACGGCTGATTCATCAAGCGCTCGCGCCTCCCACGGAAAAATAACTGTTAAATGATTCAACGGTTTTTTGCCAGTCGTGTTCAACTGCGGTAAGACGGGTTTCAACCGTATCGAGGTTCAGTGCGGTGTCAATTTTACGGTTTATGGTTTCGCTGTCAAAAGCATCAAGATAAACAATACCCTTGACGTGACTGAGCTCCTTCATTTCTCCGAAGCAGGTGGTTATGATCGGTTTACCGCAAGCCGCGGCTTCCATGCAGGAAAGCGGTACATCAATACAGCGTCCGCTCTCGACAACCGGGAAAAAATATACGTCAGCGAGCTGATATATTTCCTGTATCTGCGGGACATAATCGTCGATGATGTGTATATTCGGTCTTGAGAGAAGTGCTTTTTTCAGCTCCGGATCTGCTTCGGAGCGTGTGAGCGTGCTTGTTACGAGCAGAGCCTCATATTTCTCATCAAGCTTTGTTAAAAGGCGAATGTTACGTCCCTCGTTGAGATGTCCGACGTGAAGAACAAGCTTTTTGTCCGGATCAAAACCGTATTTTTTCTTGAGTTCACGTGAGCATTCATCTGAAACAGGAGTAAATTTTTCGGTGTCAACACCGGTTTTCATATATGTGACGCGCTCTTTTCCCACGATATCGGAATAAAAATCGGCGGCATCACGCGAAAATACTATGATTCCGGCGCGGCTCTTTTTGAGAAAGAACTTTCCGAGCGCACCGATAGGCGTTTTCAAAACAAGAACGACATCGAGCTTTTTCGTGAATTTTGAGAGGATATAAACTCTCATTGCCATAACCCATTTTTTTGTCGGAAACGGGACATAGAGCACCCGGTCGTGCCCCTTACAGGCACGTCTGACGTTTTTTCCCGACATGAATTTGTCAGGCTCTATAAATTCATCGCTTATATCCGATTTTCGTTCATATGAAACGATTTTAATATCGTCACGGCTTTTTTTGAGTCGGGTTATGAGATTGCTTGCAACCTTGAGAAAACCCTCGTCTGCCGCTTCGGTGAGTCCGTTTGTTAAAATTATCATTCAGCCTTACCGCACCTTTCACACGTGCTGCAGGCGTCGAGTTCTTCCCCCGTGACTTTGCCGTCACGAAAATCACGCACGATTCTGTTTTCATACATGGAGTATTTTTTCTTTTTGAAGAAGAACAGAAATTTATGCTTTATAACCCACCATGCCGGCTTCCATATATATTTGTGCATTGCAGGAGAAACCGAGCCGATCATCCAGCAGTTTCGCTCGCAACAGCGTACCTTTTTTCGTACATTTTCTGCCGCTTCGCTGTTCCAGAGCTCATCCCATGTCTGCGTATTAAGGTTGCCCATGACCTCCTTTTCCTTTGTTCCGTTACAGGGCATAACGTCGCCGAACGGGTCAATGAAAAAGGTGTCGAAGCTCATGTCGCAGGGTAAGAGACGCTTCCTGCTGAAAATATAGTTGATCAGTCCGTGATTGAAATATGCACGGAACCATTTTTTGGGGCTGTTTGAAGAAAGGAGCTTATTTACGAGATCCTCAAAATTCTGTGCTACCGCAAGGCGGTCGTGTATGATATTGTTTGACTCAACAAAATAGAAGCTGTTGTGAAGTGACGCTGTTGCAAACTCCATGTCAAGCTCGTTTGAAATATCGTAAAGTGCGACAAGATCGGGAGCGTTTCTGTCCTGAACGGTCATTCCGAAGCCAACGTCCTTCATTCCCATTTCTTTAAGGGTTTTCAGTGTGGTGTAGCCTTTATTGAAGCCGTCGTCAAGACCGCGGATCTCGTTGTTCGTTTCTTCAAGTCCTTCAATGGAGATTCTTATTCCAACCTCAGGGAACTCCTTGCAGAGCGCGACGATTCTGTCTGTGAAAAAGCCGTTTGTTGAAATAACGATGCGCTCGCTCTTTTTGTAAAGCTCACGAACAATGTCGGCTAAATCTTCTCTGATAAAGGGCTCTCCGCCGGTGATATTTGTGAAATACATTTCGGGAAGCTTTCGTATCGTTTCAAGCGAAATTTCTTCCTCGGGCTTTGACGGAACCTTATATCTGTTGCACATCGTGCACTTGGCGTTACAGCGGTATGTAACAATGACTGTGCCGTTAAGTTTCTTTGACATTTTAACAGTTTTGCCATTCGCGGCATCGGACCTTGTGTTCCGCGAAATGCTTCCTTTCGTTCGTATTGTCAACTCGTGAATTTTGCTTTATAGTCTGAGGCGATTTTAGACCATCCGTAACGGTTTTCGACGGTTTCGCGCACCGTTTTCGAGAGAATCGCCTGCTTTTCGGGGATCAAAATCTCATTTTTCAGCTTTTCCGAGAAGTCCTTGGCGGATGAATATTTTATGCAGCTGTCCGCAAGCTCAAACTGAAGGGTATCGGGTATCATAACGGGAACGCCCGCAGACATTGCCTCTATGATGACAAGCGAAAATCCCTCTGCCTTTGATGGGAAAATCATTGCCGATGCGAGGTTATATACCTCGTTGATCTGAGCACCCGGGCGAAGCTCGCCAAGATAAATGATCTGACCGGAAATACCGTTTTTTTCGGCAAAATCGGTTATGGATGCCTGATATTCCTCCGAAATAATTCCGCCTGCATAGCAGAAAACGGCATCCTTGTTTTCCTTTAATAAATCAAGCAAAAGCTCCACAGCGCCAAGCTGGTTTTTACGATCACAAACCGAGCCAACCTGCACAAACACGGTTTTTCCGTTAAGGTTATATTTGTCAAGCGGCTTCGGCTCCATTGGGTAGTATACATCCGTGTTAACGCCGTTGTCGATCAAGTGAACGCGCTCGGGCGATGCTTCGGAATGTGAAATGATATTGCTCTTTGTGTTTTCGTTAAGGACAAAGATGAGATCTGCGTGCTTTAAGCAGTAAAGCTCCTGAAAGTAACGCTTTTTTATGTCGCCTGCAATTTCATCCCAAGCACCGTGCCATATATACGAGTGGACGGTGTAAGCGACGGTTGCCTTCTTCATGAGCTTTTTCGGGATAAGCTTCAGGGCGAAAAAGAGATTGTACTGATTATGAAAATGGAGAACGATTTTTTCGTCAGACGCCTTTAATATGCGCTTCAGATGCTTTGCGAGAGCGATTGAATAGACAACCCTTTTAAGCTTATGCATGATTCCGAGGCTGACGTCAGTCTTTGTGAACTTTGCTGGAACGCTCACCTCGTTTATCGGCAGATCTGTTGCGGCACGGTTTTCTGCCTTTATGTCGATTATCTCAACCTTGTCGCCGTTTTTTAGGAACGAACGTGTCAATTCCTCAACGACGATTTCGGTCGCCGCACCCATCTGTGCCGGTATTGGCGTATATCCTGTTCCTATTTCATATATCTTCATAATCTCATTCACCGTAAATTTTCATGATTTTCCGGCAATATGTTTCCGGAGTTTCAAAAATTGCCTTTCTGCAGTTTTCGCTGTATTGGCTTATGATGCCCGGAGTTTCAAGGAAGTAACGCAGCTTTTTTTCGAGATCGTCCGCGTCACCGGGAGTGAAAACAAGCCCTGTTTTTTCCTCCTCTATAAGCTCGGGAATGCCTCCGATATCTGCTCCGATAACCGGTGTTCCGAGCGTTTGCGATTCGATGACGGAATAGGGCAGATTTTCGTACATTTCCGACGGACAGACCGTGCAAAGTGCACCTGCGATAAGCTCGTCAAGCTCATCTCCCGTTTTGAAGCCGACAAATTCGGCGTTTTTAACCTTTGCGATTTCCGGCTCTGCCTCACCGTAACCGGCAAAAACAAAGCGAGTGTCCGGCATACGCTCTGCTGCCTTGAGAAGCGTCAGCGTTCCCTTGTCGCGGCTGAGGTGACCAAACTCGAGGACATAACTACCCTTTGCCGCTGCCTTTTTTGTTTGCGGCTCGATGAAATTGTGTATTGCAACGGTTTTTTCGGCAAATCGTGGGTCAGTGTCGATTTTTGATTTCAGAAATTTCGACGGGCAGATTATCGTGTCAATACATTTATATGCTTTTCTATGCTTCCAATAGTAGGCCTCGATTGTTGCCAAAAGACTTTTGAGGCGTGAATTTTTCATACATTTTGTTCTGACGCAGTGTGTATAGTTGCCGCCGAGACATTTTTCGCAGATCTGTATATCACAGTCGAAAAGTCCGTGACTCGGGCAGACAAGCTGATAATCGTGTGCGGTATATACAAGCTTTACTTGGCGTCCTGTTTTGCGCCGATATGAGTCAAGCGCGAGTATTATGCTCGGCGTCAGATGAAAATGGATATTATTGAGGTGAACAACATCCGGCTCGAAGCTATACAGGATTTTTTTCATTTTACGCCTTGCTTCGGCGGAATATATAATTCGGAAGGGCGCCGTCAGATTTTTGAGTGTACCCTTGCCGAAATCCATGTCGGTTACATATTGACCGATGGAATTTCCCTCAGTGTTTGCACTGTTTTCAAGACCAAAATATTCAACCTCATGACCATGACCTTTTAATGTGTTTCCGAGGTTGAAAACATAAGTTTCCGCGCCTCCCTTTGGATAAAGAAACTTATTTACGAGAAGCACCTTCATATTCTGTTTCCTCCGCAGGGGCATTGAGGCTGTCATCCGTTTTTACTCCGTATAAGTTCAATGTACGGGCGGTTACCTCGTCCCAGCTGTATTTTTTGCAGATGTAATCTGCGGCGTTTGCTTTGTATTCAAAAACGGCTTTGGGATCGTCGCAGAGCGTCTGCAGCTTATCTGCAAGGTCCATGATATCGCCTTTTTTGAAGGTTACGCCGTGATCCTCGATAACTGTTGCGCATTCGGGTATATTTGAGGTCAGACAGCAGTTACCATAGCTCATTGCTTCAAGCAGACTCAGCGGCATTCCCTCAAGGTCGGAGGGAAGAACGTACACATATGAATTGCTGTAAAGCTCTTCAAGCTTTTTACCCTGGATAAATCCGGTGAAAATGATACGCGGATCATCGCCTGCGAGAGACTTTAATTCGTTCTGATAGTCCTGTGTGTCGGATGAACCGCCGGCGATTACAAGCTTTTTGTCTGTGTGAAGCGTTTTAAAAGCTTTAATTAAATATGTAACACCTTTCTCCGGAACCAATCTTCCGAGGAAAAGTATATATTCGTCTTTTTTGAGTCCATGCTTCTCTGTGATTATATCAGGGAGCAGTACATTTGGACGTGTGACACCGTTCGGGATGAAAACGGTTTCGCGACGGTATGTATCGTAAAAATAATTCTTCACGTTTTCGCTGAGAACAATAATCTCATCGGCGTGACGCACGGCGCATTTTTCGCCGGATTTTATGTACCATGAAGCGAATTTACCCCATTTTGCACGCTGATGGTCAAGTCCGTGAATCGTGGCGATACATTTTTTTCCGAAAAGCTTCGGCAGCCACAGCATCGCACACGGTCCTTCCGCGTGAAAATGTACAACATCGTACCGTCCGAATGCCGCCTTGAGCGCGGCTGAAAATGAGGCTGTCATCGCGGCGAGCCCTTTTTTGTCGATAGTGAGCACGGTTTTTAATCGGATACCGTTATATTCACCCTGCTTTGCTGTATCATATTCCGTTCCGCTGACGTGGTGACCGCCGCGGTTATAGCAGGTGACACTGTGACCCGATTTTACCATTCGTGAAGCAAGCTCGGAAACGACAATTTCAATTCCGCCCTCGCGTGACGGGATTCTTTTGTGACCGAGCATCGCTATTTTAAGTTTTTTTGTTTCCGGCATTACTGTCCCTCCGAGCCGAATACAACGCCGGCTGTTTTAAAGAGGATCACAATATCTGTTTTCATGCTGCGTTCAGCTATGTATTTCATATCCCAACCGAGCCATTCATCAAAGGAAAGACTGTTGCGGCTTGGCTGAACCTGCCAATAACAGGTGATACCCGGCTGAACTGAAAGTCTTCGCATCTGCTCGGGAGTATAGAGTGCAACCTCACGCGGAAGCGGCGGTCGCGGACCGACCATGCTCATGTCGCCTTTCAGTACATTCCAAAGCTGAGGAAGCTCGTCTACGCTTGTCCTTCTGATGAATTTGCCGAAGCGGGTGATTCGCGGATCGTCCTTCATCTTGAATGCAGGCCCTTCCATCTCATTTTTTTCGAGCAGGGAATCGAGCATCTTTTCTGCATTCGGAACCATGGAGCGGAATTTATAGAATTTGAAGGTCTTCCCGTCCTTGCCGACTCTCTGCTGTGAATATATCGGCGAGGCGCCGGGACTGTCTATAACGATTATAAGCGCGATTATGAGAAGCGGCAGAAGAAGAATTATAAGCCCGAAAATCGCGCAGAAGATATCAAAGCATCTTTTGAAAAAAAGATAGGATTTTTTATTGTTTATTTTTATATCGGGGGCATTATCAGAGACATTTGTCTTTGTCGCCTGTGTGGAATCAGTGGCGGTGATTTCATTGGTGGCCAAGATGGATCATCTCCCTGCTTTATATTTTTGTCTGAATTATTCATAAGTCGTTGCAGTTATCCTTTTACTTGCGAGTTATTAGTTTTTTGGCTCGTAAAAATTCTCAACAACGGTCTTTTCAATAGAATCTCTGTTGGGATAGAATTCCATGAACTTTTCTTCAACGCGGAAACTGCCTTCTATATCGTTTATACCGACGAACTCATATTCTGAGAATTTTTTTGCGAGATCTTGAAGTCGTGTCACTGAACAATCGGAAATGATATAGTCTGACATTGCAAGTGAGGCGTTGATGATAAATTCTTCGTCGTTCTCAAAGCACTCAATGTATTTTTCGTACAGCGCATTTATATACTGCTGCTGACGCTCCATTCGCGTGCTGTTGCTGCTGTCTTCGAGCCCGTATCTTGTTCGTACATAGTGAAGTGCCTGTTCGCTGTTCAACGTGACTTTTTCGCCCTTTATAAGGGTTTCGTCAATTTCCGTGAAGTCATCGAGTACCGTCACCTCAACGCCGCCGACAAGGTCATTCATAACGGCGACAGAATCCATCGAAAGTGAAATATAGTGGTTGACTTTCATTCCGAGAAGCAGGTCTGAAACAGCATCCGCTGTGTTTCGGCAGCTGACATCTCTGCCGTTTCCGTATGTGTGCGCGAGTGCGATCTGCTTTACAACAGAGTCAACTCTGTTTCCGGCAACACCGAGAACATTCACATTTGCCATTGAGTCACGGTTGATGTGTATTGCACTGCATTTTTTTGCTTCGTTGTCAAAAACAAACAGCATCAGAAAGTCCGCCTGCTGATTATTATTGTAAGAATCGTTTTCAATGGTACTCTCGGTTTTGTCAAGACCCATGACGAGGAAGGTTTCAATATTATCCTTCAAAATATATTTATGTTTGCCGTAAGTCCTTGTGCTTTCAATGGTCTCATGCTCCGGAAAAAGCCCCTGATGCTTTTCCCATGCTCTCAAAAAGAAGAGGGCGGCGAGAATGAGAATAACAATTGAAATCGCAATAAGCCCATATTTGAAATATTTACTTTTGTCAGTCGATGTCTTTCCCATTTCTCACTGCCTCCGTATAATTATTAGTGACTCTTCTTCTTGCTCTTAACTGCGAAAAACAGAAGAATGAGCGCTATAACCGCAATGATAATCGCATAAATTGCTGCGTTTGAGGGGCTCTCGTTTACGGGCTCTCCGGTGTTTACAACGATTGCAAAGGGAGAAAACTCCTTTGCGTCAAATTCGAGATGATCGCCGTTATGAGTAACTTCGGCACCCTCAACGATAGTCCATTCGTCGTTATAATAGTGGAGCAGGCAGACAAAATGCTCGAGGGTTTCTGCCTTGAGGACGATGTCGAAATGACCGTGTCCATCGTGATCGCCGCAATATGTGGAGGAAATATCGAACATATCGCTGACTGCAAGGTTTGTAACATCAACGTCGTTGTCATTTGCAATAGCTTGGAGCTTTTCATTGAGTTTGCTGAGGTCGGGGTTTTCCTTGATGTTTTTGTATGCTTCTTCAAGCTTTGTTCGCTTTTCATCGGTGAGTTTTTCTCTGTCTGCATATGCGGTGATTAAGATCTGCGCGAGGCAATCTTCGGCAGCGTTCTCACCGCTTATGAGTTCGGGAGACTGGTTATTTGAGGGACTCTGAATGAATCCGCCGTTTTCGGCGAGGAGGGATACACTCATGCTAAGAAGCATGGCAAGTGTGAGACAAAAGATGATGATTTTTTTCATTGTTGGGGTTCTCCTTATTTAAATTTTTTAAATCAAATCGAGCAGGGAATACCCATACTCGCTAAAATTGTCGATAAATTCGATGTCCGTTTTTTTTCGGATGTACTGAAATGCTTCGCGCAAAAGAGGCGGACGGTGCTTTACGCTGTGACAGTCGGAACCGATCATGTGTATTTTACCGCTTACAAGAAAGGCTGCTGCGCGCCGTCTTGAGGTGAATTCGGTGAAGACGCTTGCGTTCACCTGCATCAGTATGCCGGCTTCGTAAAGCTTACTCCACGTTTGCTCGGTCTGGAGGTTCAAATATCGGTCAATATGTGCAAGAATGAGTTTGACGTTTCCTGCTGACTGAATTGATATAAGCTCGCGCACGGTGTAATCCGTCCACCGTTCCGTCGGCATTTCAAGCAAAAGCAGTCTGCCGCCTTCAATACAGAGCCTGCTGAGTTCCGGGAGCTTTCCGATCCCTGCATAGTAGCGCACTTCTGCTCCGAGGAGTATTTTCGGCGCGTTTTCGGGGAGCAAGGCGAGGAGACTTTCATATGATTTCCTGCGGCGCTCCAGAAAGTCGTTAACCGATTCGTCGTTGGCATAGAAATGCGGTGTTGCTACCACTGTGTCGATATCCTGCTCGGCTAACATACCGATCAGCGTCAGACTTTCGTCTTTGTCCTTGCTTCCGTCGTCAATTCCCGGAAGAATGTGCGTGTGCCAGTCTATCATGACTTTTTCTCTTTGGGAGTGCTCGAATAGTAACGGTAATACTTGTAGTATTTATAGCGTTTATACTTGCTGTAAGAGCCGCTTCCGGTTTTTGTTTCGTTCATGACGCAACCGAGCACCTTTACGTTTGAGAGCTTTAACTGTCTGAAGCAGTGCTCAAGCTCCTTTTTCTCGGTGTATTCCTCTCTGACAACGACGACCATTCCAGTGATGTAATTCGAGATTGCAACCGCATCGGAGACGATGTTTACGGGCGGCAGGTCAACGATAATATAGTCGAAATGCTCCTTGAGGGTGTTAAGTGCCGCTTCCATTCTCTTTGAGCCGAGCAGCTCAGAGGGATTCGGAGGAATATCGCCTGAGGGAATTATGTACCATGTGTTCAGCATTTGGGACTGATAGTCGGACAGCTGCAGCGGAATCTTGTTCATGAGCACGTCTGTAAGTCCCGGCGAGCTTGGAATATCCATTTTCTTTGCAACGGACGGGATTCGCAGGTCACCGTCGATAAGCAGGACCTTACTTCCTTTTTCGGCGAGAACATATGAAAGGTTTACTGCCGTTGTTGACTTGCCCTCTCCCCTCATCGCGCTCGTTACGCCGATTACGGGACATTTTTCGCCCTCGGGAAGTGTGAAGTCGAGGTTGGCACGGATCAGCTTATACTGCTCTGTTGCTGTGAACTCAAGGTTTTTATGAAGTGTTTTCTTGTTTTCACTTTGAAACGGGAAATTCGAGAGGTGTTTTTTCTTTGTCATTTTCATACTGCATCACCCCTTGTGGTGTCGTTCTTTTTGCTTTTCTGTGAATAGTAATAGTTGTATTTTTTGCCGCCGGTGTTCAGAAGGTCGGGCACCTTTCCGAGAATCGGATATTCGTAGTTGTTGAGTATGTAATCCTCATCGTGGACTGTGCCGTCGAGCAGAGCCATGACAATAATCACAACTATGCTTAAAAAGATTCCGAGCATCAGTCCGATTGCCGTATATTTTGTGATACTCGGCGCAACCTTTTCAAGCTCGGGAATTGCCGAGTCAACAACCTCCATCGAGGCACCGTCAATGATCTCCGAAATTCGCATCGGGAGAACCTCGGCGATCGTGTTCGCAATTTTTGCGGATTCATACGGATCCTCTGTCGTAACGGTGACGCGCATGATTTCGGTTTCGTTTGAGGGTGCATATGCAAGCATACTTGAGAGCTGCTTATATGTGTAATCAACATCTGCCTTTTCGATGATGCGCTCGAGTGTACTGCGGCTATCGAGGATGTCACCGTATGTACGTACAAGACTCTGTGCCGCAGTCAGCTCGGATGAGCTGATACTGAAGCTCGTATTTCCGAGGGAAAAGGAAGTGTTGTTGACATAGAGCTTTATTGATGAAGAATATGTCGGCGCGATGGCGAATGCTGAAACGGCAAAGCCTATCACCGCCGCAAGAAAGCCCGAAAGGGCAACAAGCCATGCTCTGCGCCATAAGGTTTTTAGGACATGAAGAATATCTATTGTATAATATTCTTTGGTGGTTGTTTCTTGTTTTTCCATGAATTTCTGCGCTCCTTAGCTGTTTGTGCCATTGTTGATTCGTGATGATTTTAGGAAGCCTATTTATCCCCAAAATGGGCATAAATACAAGTCTCCCTTATAATTATATCACAGTTGGAATAAAAAAACAACCTACCAATTGAACAAAATGGTGTATTATCTCGGGCGGCAATTTTGTGCAATTGTGGAAAACACACAAAAACAAGTCGATTTTGGGCGTGTTTTGAAAGCGTTTTTGAAGCCGCTTTCTTTTTGCATTTCTGCTGAAGATCGTGTACGCTCAACGGTGTCGAAATATATATATAAGGTTGAATAAGATAATACCCTGACGCGTGAACCGTTTTCGGAGTTAAAAATGCAGCAGGGGATATTTATTCTCTTAAGCGGAGAAGCCGAAGTTGGTTTTTTCGAGTGGCGTATAGCTTTTTGCGGGTGAATTTATACCGGTTACAAATATTATGGTCGGGCGGTAAAACTTTTTGGCGAAAATGTACATGAATAAAGGGGTTGCATTTGTGCGAAAAATTTGGTATAATAAAGTTGTAAATTTATATAAGTAAAATAGTCCCATTTGCCGACGTGAATTGTGTCGGCAGCTTAATTAACATAATATGTTATGCCGGGAGGTGTTATAAGGTATTGTCATAAGGCATAACGCATTATATAAATTTTTTATAGGAGAAAGAAGAAATGAAGAAAAAACGACTCTTATCACTTTTGCTTGCGGTGGTGCTTGCAGTATCGACTTTTACTATAAGTGGTGCGTCATCGGCATCGAGTAATCTTCTCGAAAATGCAGTCTGGTGCGCAAACGGCAACAGCATCAGCTTTACACAAGAAGCAGACAATGCTTTCGGCATCACCGAGTATATCCACGTTGAATCAGGCGGTATAACAAACACTGACGGTGTGATCACAGGCGGCGACGGATTCTATTACAAAGATTCTTCCAAGTCTTATGTGGCAGGAACATACAGAGTCTCGTTCTACGTTCGCTCGCAGAGCATAAAGAATGAGACACGTAACCCTGCGCTCCGTCTTGCTGTACACACAACAGGCGGCATAAAGGAAATCACATCCGGCTATGCAGACAGCTACACGTTCACCAGAACAACCGGCAACACTACAACCAGAGCCGCCGAAATAACCGAGGAATGGGCATACAAGAGCTACGACATTGCCCTCGATGCGGCTGACAACCTTTACTTCAGACTCTGGACCTTCTGGGATGCAGAGGACGGCGTATCGTTTGATATAGCGAAGCTTTCGTTTGTAAATCTTGCAACGGGTGAAGAGCTTATCGGAAACGGTGCTCTTTCAAAACAGGACGGTAATCAGATAAGCGTTCCCGCGGTTGAGAGCGTAAAGGAATATTACAGAACAGACGACGCTGCTTCTGCGTCTTCCGCTGCCACGCTCGATGCAGGCAGATATACCGTTACAGGTTATTTCCGGCTTTCTGAGATCGACATGAGTGCAGAAGCACGCACCGGAAATGTTACCGTTTCCGCACTTTCAGACGGAACTGCTGTCGGTTCTGCAGAGCTTGAACTCACAAACGCATGGCAGCAGCTCAGTGTTACTTTTGGTGTGGGATCCGATGCTGATGCAATCAGCCTTACTCTGCCTGCGTCTGTTGATTTTTATGGCATTAAACTCGAGCCCGTTGAATGGATTCCGCCGCTCTCAATCACTGCAGAGACGAACGAGAACGATCTTCTCGGAAACGGTGACTTCGACACCGCCGGAGTTATCTCATCGAACTGGGACGCAAACGGGCAGTACATGGAGCAGATGTTCGACGAAAACGGCGGATATCTCCAAATGATGGATATAACCACCGCATATGCCGGCTTTGACTATACTCCATCTTCCACCATTGATGCCGGAACATATAAGTTCACCGGATATTTCCGTACTGCACACGTAGGGCAGATCGCGCTTCTGCAGCTTCTTTTCTACTATGAAGACGGAACATTCATGAACGGAAACCCGAGAATATATGCCACAAATGAATGGATCAAAGCTGAATTTTACATAACGCTCACAAAGACGCTCGACTTTATAAGAGTACGAGGCGGTCCATTCGATCAATGTATTCAGGAATACTGCATTGACCAGTGGACAATGGAGACTATTGATCCTTCAGAAATTCCGTCAGGATACACAAACGTCGTCGGTGACAGCATGGGACTTACTTATGCCGAATATGCGGCGGCAAGCTTTCAGACAATGCCCGAGGCAAAGTCTATCAAGGAATATGATCCCGAGCTTGAGGCGCAGTATGAGGTTGACGGCATCATCATTAACCACGACTGCACAAACTTTCTTTCGCAAATAGGCAGCAAGGGCTGGACCGCAGATGATATTATCGACTATGCGCTTCAGTTTGAGGGTACACATGTCACCGACTATATGATCAACGTATACTCGCTTGGTATGCTCGTATACCCATCCGAGGAATTTGAAGATTATGACGATAAATACCACATGACCGAGCAAAACGGTCAGGCGGTTGACTTCAAGGACCTCTCATACATCAAAGCGGCACATATGCTTCACGATGTATACGGAACCGACTATGTCGGTCTTTGGTGCGAAACCTTCCCGACTATCGGCATCAATCCGTGGCTTTCCTTCCGTATGAACGACGTTCATTACCTTACACAATCGCTCACCACAGGAACGCCGCACGCGATTATTGCGCAGTTCTATTTCGACAAGCCCGAGCTTTCACGTGTAAAGCATCATCCGTTTACGGCATATATGGACTATTCGCTTGACTATCAGTACCGTGAAACCCGCGATTATATGCTTCGCGCTATTAACGATTCGCTCAGTCGTTACGACTGTTATGGCATTGAGCTTGACTTCCAGCGTGAGCTCCGTCTCTTTGGCATCGGTGCCGAAAACAGGGGACTTGACATACTTAACGAATTTATGCGTGAGGTTGACGATCTTATAGCCGTTTATGAGGAAAAGTACGGTCACGAGATCAAAACCTGTGTCCGCGTCGGCTCGACTATTGAGACAAATTTCGATTTCGGTCTTGACGTTATAACATGGGCAGCGGAGGGTGTTATTGATCTTGTCATCCCGACAGGACGCTATGAGTCGTCTGACTTTGATACTCCTGTAACAGTCTGGTCGTCCGTCATGAAGCCTTACGGAGTGGAGGTTGCTCCCTGTATTGAGCAGAACATAAGAACTTATGCTTCGGATGCCGAGCACTCAACCAGAACATTTACGCTCTCAACCGGATTTGCGGCAAACGCATTCTCGCAGGGCGCGGACAAAATTGCGCTTTACAACTATTTCCTTGGCTCCACAGATCTCGGAGCAAACAAGAAGACTTTGAATTCTGATATTTATCCTATTATCAGCGGAGCAGGAGCATGGAGTCTTCTCACCACCATCGGCTCATATGAAAAGCTGATGACACGCGACCGCAGATGTATCATGGGCTATAATGATACAACGCAGATCTGGTACAAAAGCTTCTCGCAGCTGCCTTTGAAGGTGACCAAAGGAACTCCTGCATATGTTCGCGTACCGGTTGGCGATGTTCCGGCGGACGCAACGCTCACCTTCAAGATTTCCACCAATGTTGCGGCTCTCATAGATGATCCTCCGGTGGTATATGTAAACTCCGAGCCTTGCGAATTTGTCGGAACAGAAAGATGTAAGGGCGGATTCACAGACGATAAGCTTCTCTGTTACGAGATTCCTGCGGCGGCTCATCACGGCACATACATGACCGCAGAGATTGACTCTGATGATTACGCATTCACGGCAGCGTATGTTGAAGTTTATGTAGATATGGCAGACTAATATTAACCAGCACGGGGCTTTAACGGCTCCGTGCTGTTTTTTGTAAACAAAAAAGATCATCCACTCATATAGCGAGCAGATGATCCTTATTTTTACTAATTACTTTATAAAGGGAAGACTTGCAGCGGCGATAGACTGACCTACGCGGCGGCTGCTTTCATCGGGAAGATGAATTGTGATCTTCTCGGCAAGCTCCGGAAATTCTCCCTTGAGAACCTTCTCGGCGGTCTTGTGAAGAATGCTTCCGCCCTCACCGGAGGATACACGGCCCATAAGGAGAACGTGCTTGATATCATAGAACAGAGCGTAATAAGCAACAGCATAACCGAAGTAAACGCCGATTGTTTCGTAAATCTTTGCGGCTCGCTCGTCGCCCTGTGCCATAAGTCCCTGTACAGCCTTGAGCTTTTCAGCGGGAGATGCACTCTCGTCAAGCTCGATTCCGGCAGCAGGAGCTAACTTGATTACGGAATCCTGGGAGAAATACTTAACGCCGCAGCCGTAGTCGCCGGACCACTCGTCAACCATAGCGTCCTTGTTATAGTCAGCGGGAACGAATGCAAGCTCGTTGAGCCAACCTGTGATATTGCCGTTGCCGTCAACGTATCCGCCGGCTTCACTTGTACCCATTGCAACGCCGAGAACGTTATTGTCATCAAGATCCATAGCACCTGCAAGAGCGGTAACGTCACCGTCGTTAGCAACCTCGATCGGCACATCGCCGAGTTCTTTTGCAATGTCTGTATAAATATTCTTAACAACCTTTTCAAATGCCTCGGGATTCTCATTCTTTACCTTGAGGAAAAGGGACGATGTCATAATGCGGTTGCCGATAACGACACCTGCTGTGGAAACGCCGATACCGTCAACTCTGGGCATCTTGGATGCGGCTGTCTTCATAGCGTCCATGATTCCATCGTAATGATACTTAGGATCGTTCTGGAGCTTGGGGAACCAAACAACCTCCTCGGAATATGTAGCTTCACCCTCAACAACCGAGCTCACCTTGCGGTCGCTTCCGCCTGCATCAAATCCGATACGGCAGCCGTTGAGATGACGTCCGACGGGAGATGCGGACTCGTTTGTTACGGGAGCTTTATCAAAAGGAACATGAACAACCTCGAAGTCGGCCTCGTAAACGCCTGACATGAAGTCACGGTCAAAGTCACGGTAACCGCCAACAGCGTAATCAGCCTTGATCTTGTCTGCAATCAGCTTTGAACCTGCGATAATTACTCTGTAACCGCCGCGAGTCCAGAGAAGCGTTTTAACAATTCTTTCAACGAATTCGTAGTTTTCTTCATCGTGGCCGGTTCCGTCCTTGAAAACCTCGATGGTGTAAACAGAGGTCAGTCCTCCGTTTCGCTCAAGACCGATAGTGAGCTTTTCGCCGCCTGCAGCCTTAACTGCAGCTTCGAAATCACGGTAAACAACAGCCATCGGCATAAAGCCGGGATCAAGCGGAGCATTAAATTTAAGATTCATAAATAGTACGTCCTTTCTTGATGGTTTTTATAATATTGATGTTTTCATCGGCAATGATTATGTCTGCATCCTTTCCGGCTTCAAGTGAACCGATGCGGTCGTCACAGTGAATAGCCGATGCAGGGTTAAGCGATGCCATTTTGAATACTTCCCAAACAGGCAGGGCGGTGTGATCAAGAACATTCTTAACAGCACAGTTGAGCCTCAGGACACTGCCTGCGATAGTACCGTCAGCGAGACGGCATTCGATGCCTTTAAGGAAGATGGGCTGTCCGCCAAGGTCATATTCACCGTCGGGCATACCGCCGGCACGGGTACAGTCTGTGATGAGAACCATCTTATCGCCCTTAGCCTTTGCGATAATGCTGTAAAGTCCGGGATTGATATGGAAGGTGTCGGCGATAACCTCGGTCGAAACACCCTCGGACGCGAGTGCCGCACCGACAACACCGGGGTTGCGGTGGGCAAGGGCAGACATAGCGTTAAAGAGATGTGTTGCGTGAGAAACGCCGTCCTTGACTGCGCTCATTGCCTCGTCGAAGGTTGCATCCGTATGTCCCATGGAAACGAGGACATTCGATTCTGCTGCCAGCTTTTTTATACATTTGTGATCCTTGTCCATTTCCGGCGCAAGGGTTACGGATGTGATAATATCGGCGTTTTCAAGAATGAAATCAGCATCGGGAACAAGAATATTCTCCTCTGCCTGTGCGCCTTTCTTTGAGGGATTGATGAACGGGCCCTCAGCGTGTACACCGATGATCTCGGCGCCGTCCCAGGTCTTGCTTTCCTCCTTGAGGCTGCGTACCGCGTTGAGAGCGGCGATGATCTCGTCCTTGGCAACGGTCATGGTGGTGGGCAGAAAAGCGGTGACACCGTTCTTTGCAACGCCGTAAGCCATCTTCTTTATACCCTCGGGCTTTGCATCACAGGTGTCTTCACCAAGATAACCGTGAATGTGGATATCGACAAGTCCCGGCGCAACATAATTTCCGGCAGCGTCGATAACCTTGGCGTCTGCAGGTGGTGTGTCAACGATTCCGTGAATCTTTCCGGTCTCGCTGTCAAACGCGAGCGCTTTACCGCAAATAATAGAATCCGGGAGAACAATTTTTCCATTAATAATGTATGTCAATTCCATAATAATTACTCCTTTCGCAAAAAAATTACCTCACTATATAGTTTATCACAACTTTTGAGAAAAATCAAGAGTTTTCACAAAACTTATTTAGTGTTTTATGGGTTATTTTTTGCGATATATTGGAAGGAGAAATCAGTTGATCTTCAAAATCGATTCAAGCTTCTTAAAACGCGGCGAAGTGTCGAAAATACAGTCAACAAGCTTACACATGAGGGCGATAAAAGGTGAATTTACGGCGGTTGTTACAAATGTACCGAGTCCGATACTGTGGTAAGCGGTGTGTGTTATTGTTGAGAAGTCGAATGTGGTAATGTCACCGAAAATCGTTATTGCAAGCACGATTGATATTACGAGCAGGGTGACGTCGAATGTGGCTTTGACCTTGTTGATGCCAATATTGAATCTGTCGGCTATTTCCGAAACGAACAGTTCGTAAACCTGGCGCGGAAGATATGTACGGAAGAAGCAGGCGATGCCGAATGCGATAATGAGGTCACCGACGATAAGCATCACCCAGCGAAGCCAGAGTGCATCAAAGGTGATATCCCCAAATAACCATAAAAAGAGA
The DNA here is from genome assembly GCA_964430755.1 of uncultured Lachnospiraceae bacterium. Classification (GTDB taxonomy): domain Bacteria; phylum Bacillota; class Clostridia; order Oscillospirales; family CAG-272; genus Flemingiibacterium. The sequence goes on from CAYSFT010000004.1 coordinate 42,259, forward strand.
TTGAGAGTGTATCCGTACAGCACGGCGACCGCGAACGCAAGCAGGTATCTCCAGTTAAAGCGGCGCACAACAATGCACATGAGTATCAGCATGAGTCCTTGAATTATATATTCGGTAACGCCAACGCTGAATATATCGCTGAATTTTAACATTACCTCGGAAACGATGAATGCCGGTGCGGCAATCATAGAAACGCCGAGATTTGCTTTACTGCATATTGAAACGCCGAGGGCAACAAAGATAATTCCGAGCAGCCATAAAAGCTCTGCGGATTTTTTGATTCTGTTCATAGCTGTATCCTTTTACATAATTTTATAATAATGGATTTATTATAACACACATCGACAAAAAAGGCAATATCTTCAAGCGCAAAATAATGATAAATATTAATGATACATTCGTCGCACTTGCTTGCAAAAGCGATACATATAAAAATATAACCACCGCTTCACTTATTACAATGAACACGGTGGTTAATGCTTTTATTGCTTTTTGAGAGGATCGAAATGCTCGGCGACGGATTTTTTGACCACTTTGAAAAGTCCCAGAATACCGATGAGGTTCGGAATTATCATAAGACCGTTCATCGCCGTGGAAATGCCCCAAATGAGATCAAGCTGGCTGACTGTTCCGACGAATACTATTGCAACGTAAATGCATCTGTATATAAGAATTGATTTCGGATGCTTGCCGAAGAGATATCCCACACAGACCTCGCCGTAATATGCCCAGCCGAGGATTGTGGACAGTGCAAAGAACACTGTTGCAAGCGTAACTCCGATTCCGCCGACGGTGGGAATTATAGAATTAAATGATGCTATACTGAGTGCTGCACCGTCGAGGTTTGCTGCCTTTGCGGTGGTCCAGAGTCCCGAGGTGATAACCACAAGGCCGGAAAGAGTACAGATTATGATGGTTGTGAAGAAAACCTCAAACATTCCCCAAAGTCCTTGCTTAACAGGATCCTTATTGCTTGATGCTGCGTGTGCGATCGGTGCGCTTCCAAGTCCGGCTTCGTTTGAAAATACACCTCTCGAAAAGCCGGATTGCATTGCGGCGAGGATGCCGTAACCGGCGAGACCACCTGTTGCCGATTTAAAGTTAAATGCGCCCTTGAATATAAGCTCAAATGCCGACGGGATTGCTTTATAATTGATTACAAGCGCAACAATCGAGCATACTACAAAGAACATTGCCATGAAGGGAACCATCTTTTCGTTGACGGAAGCGATTCTTCTCATTCCGCCGAGGATTACGCAAGCACAGATAACTGTCAGAACAATTCCCGTTATCCAAGGAGCAACGTCGAAGGTCTGTTCAAGAGCAACAGCGATTGAGTTTGACTGTGTTGCGTTACCGGTTCCAAGACAGGCCATCATTCCGAAAACAGCGAACAGCGCAGCGAGCCATTTGATTCCGAGGCCGTTCTTTATATAGTACATCGGACCGCCGATCCATTCGCCTTTTGAGTTCTTTTCTCTGAACTTGAGCGAGAGGACTATCTCGCAGAATTTTGTAACCATTCCGAGAAGTGCACTTGCCCACATCCAGAATATTGCGCCGGGACCGCCAAGCGTTATTGCCGTTGCAAGTCCGGCGATGCTTCCTGTTCCGATCGTACCTGCCATTGCGGTTGCAACCGCCTGAAAAGGACTGACGCCGGATTCATCACTTGTGTGCTGATGCTTGGAAAAAACACCGAAGATGGTGTTTTTCATCATATATCCGAATCTGCGGAACTGTGGGAATCCGAGTGCCACCGAGAGTATAAGTCCAACTCCGATGAGGAGCGCCAGCATTACGGGACCCCAGATGATATTATCGTTTATGTATTTGACTATTTCGGTTAAGGTTTCCATTTATCTTCCTCTTTCACTGTTTGTCCGATCTTTCCGGCAACAGACAAAAGTCCCTCTTGTTTGTTGATAATACAACCGAGGTACGTGTCATTGAAACGCCGTTTATATATTTAATATAGTTGATGATGCCCTCAAGTCCGCTTCCGGATTTTGTTATAACCTTGAGTATGAAATCGAAATCGCCGGCGATGTAATAACATTCGGCAATCGAATCGTTTTCATTGATACGCTTCACAAATTCATCGTAATATTTCGGGTGCTCAAGACTGACGTATACGAATGCGGTGAGATCACGTCCGAGTGCATTCTGATTGATAATTGTTGTGTACTGCTCAATCAGACCTGATGCCTCCATCTTCTTGATACGCTCGATAACCGCCGAGGTTGACAGGTTTATCTTTGCGCCGATGTTGGTTGCGTTTTCTCTTGAATTTTCTTTAAGGCACATTAAAATTTCGTAATCTATCGAATCCAATTTTAACCCTCCTTTTTCTCCTAAAATTATACACAAAATCGAAGAAAAAGTAAAGAGATTCCAAACAGATAATTATTTTTTTTCGAATTTTTTCGACACGAGAAATATTTTATTGATTTATCTCGCTAAAGTAGCGCGAAACCGAAATATTTTCGGCAAAACGATTGACAAGGGAATCTTTTTTGCGCGTTTGTGGGTTAGACGATATTATTTTCGGAAAACTCGCTGCGCTAATTTCTGCGTTTTTGCGCGGCTTAGCGCAACAGTCCCTTTTCGTTACGCTAAAAAGCCTCCCACGGCAGAAGAATGTAACTACCGTAGGAGGAATTTTTATGTGAAAGATATAGCTTGAACAGTGTCCGCTTTTTGCCGTTATACGTAACGGCTGATGATTTCATCCTGGGATTCGCTGTCCATCTGAACAAACTGGATGCTGTAACCGCCGACGCGGACTGTAAGATCGCCGTGACGTTCGGGGCAAGCTTTTGCATCAATCAGGTCATCCTTGTTCGCTGTTGTGATCTGCGCCATGCATCCGCCGTTTGAAAGGAAAGAACGGATAGTGTTTGAAACACTTCTGCGAAGCTCGGGCGTTGCAAGCATCTTTGTTGTCAGTATGACATTAAGTGTAGTTCCGCCGACGCCCTTTTCCATCGGAAGCTTTGCAACGGAATTAAGCATTGCAGTCAAACCGCTTGTATCGGCACCCGGACGTGGACCCATACTGTTGCCGAGCGGTTCACCGGCATGACGACCGTCGGGCATTGCTCCCATTGTTTTGCCGTAAGTGATACCTCCGAGCAAAAGTGAGCATCCGCCTGTGTATACGCCGCCGCGTCCTGTTTGGTATTTGCCTATTTCTGCCCAATAGAAATCAAGAATATCAACAGCGAGCGCATCGACCGCTGCGTTATCATTACCGAATTTCGGAGAAGAGTTCAAAAGCATCTGACGTTCTCTCTCATATCCCATGAAGTCTGCCGCTAACATTTTGAGAAGCTCTTCTTTGCTGATGCGTTTCTCATCGAAAACGAGCTTCTTTATTGCCATCATTGAGTCTGCAACGGCTGCAAGACCGGCAGTTTCAATCAGACCGTATCCGTAAATCGGTCCGCCGGCATCGTGTGAGATTCCCTTTTCGAGGCACCCGTCCGTAAAGAGTCCCTTGAGAAGCTTTGCGTGATTTGCCGCCCTGCATTCCTGACCTTTACGGCAAAGGTAGAGGTGGATTTCCGTAAAATATTTAACCTGCGTTTTGAAGCCGTCATATAATTCTTCAAATGTTTCACATTCCGCGAAAGACTTGGTGACAGGGCCGAGCTGATATTCGGGATTTGCCGGAGACTTACCGCCGAGCATTGCGATCTCAAGCACCTTGGCAAGGTTGAACGAACCGTCCTCACAGCCCGTGTTGCATTTGCCGGGGATCTCAATTTCCTGACATCCGAGCGTTGCATAGTTTCTCGCATCCTCAAGCGTCACGCCGAGCTTCAGCAAACCCGGAATGACCGTTTTATCGCTGACCACCGTCGGATCGCACATACCCTCAGACCAGATCTTGATCATCAGATCGGTTAGCTCCTCGGGAGTATCCTCGGCTATACGAACGACCATTCGGGGATGAGAATCGTGAATATTTCGAAGAACTTGTAAGAACAGATACGAAAGCTCATTCGTCGCATCTTTTCCGTTCTCCGGGTGACATCCGCCGAGAGTTGAGTTGTGAGAGCCGCATTCCCAGATTTTGAACATAAATGACGAAATTGATTCCTCGGTGGAAATAACGTCACCGTGCTCCTTGGAATATTCATAGAACGGTAAGAAAAACTGGTCAACGCGTCCGATGCAGTCAACCCAATCCCAAAGGGAAAGTATCCATGCAAGCTGTACCGCCTGATAGAGAGTTTTCGGCTTGTTGTGTGCAACGTATGCGCAGTTTTCCGCGATTTCCTCGTAGTAGCGCTTCTGGACGGTATCCGTTTCTTTTTCGGCGAGTTCCTTTGCGTATGCCGCGTATTTTTCAAGATGCGCAATCATACCGCGAGCAAGTATTCTGTTCGCTTCATAAAAATCGGCAGTTTCCTGATCTTTTGCGTTCTGTGCCGCATATTTGTCAACGATCTCAAGCATTCCGTCAAGACCGTTTTCGAGGAGCGTTACATAATTTGGCAGTGTGTGACCTTGGTAACCGCCTGCCCAGAAGAGCTCGTTTTTATAAATTTCGTTGTATTTTTCTTCGCCGATCAACTCATGTCCTGCTTTGTGCATATGGTCGAGGCTGAGCGGCTCCATGCGTGAGTGCAGAGCTTCAATTCTTGCTTTTTCTGCCTCGGGATCATTGAAACCGCGTTCCTTTGCGATGGCGTCCTTGTGGACTTCAATACCCCAGCTGAAATGCTCCATAAGCGGATATGTCGGACGGGTAATGCCGACAATTGCCTCGTGCGGATAGATCACGCAGGGCATACAGAGCCATGAGCGTACGATCGAATGTGCAAGCGCGATAACATAAGGCGCATCGGGCATTTCTTCAAACACGTCCGCAAAAGGATTCATACCGTTTGTTGGAATCGGATCAATCAATGTAAATTCACGCGGATCGCGAGGACGAAGACGCGCGCGGACACCGGATTCCACTTTTTTTATACGGTCGGTAAATTGTAATTTTTCATCAATATTCTTAAACATAACAATTTCCCTTCAGTTAACAGTAACTTTAATTGCTTCGCCGCACATCACTTGAAGCCTATCGGCAAAGCTCTGAACAAACGCTTTATCGGGGATTTCCGCTTCATACATCGGAGCAATCCCAAGTTGTGCCGCTTTGGTTATTCCAAGTCTGTGATACGGCTCGATATGTATATTCTTGATCGAATTATTATGGGACAGTGCAGTGCGAGCAATGCCCTCCATGTGATCATCTGTTCCGTTAATATCGGGAATCAACGGACAGCGCAGGATAATTGACGCACCCAAGCTGCAGAGAAGCTCAAGATTATTAAGAATAGGCGTTTGTGGTACACCGCACAGCTTTTTGTGCGCTTCGTCACCCGTGATCTTATAGTCAAACAAAAACAGATCTGTATAAGAAGCCATCTCGGCAAGCAGCTCTGAATTTCCAAATCCTGATGTTTCAACACAGGTGTGAAGTCCGTTTTCTTTAGCCGCCCTCAGAAGCTCAATTGAAAATTCTCCGTGCGTCAGGGGTTCTCCGCCGGAGAGTGTCATTCCGCCGCCGCTGTCACGGTACACGTTAACATCGCGCATAACCTCTGCCATAACTTCATCAGCGGTCATCATTGTGCCCTGTGCAGTCAATGCAAGACTATAACAAACCTCTGTGCATTTACTGCATTTGACACAGTGACCTCTGTCAAGGATATGAAATCCGTCCTTCATTTTATGACATCCCGGCTCGCACACTTCAGCACACGCACCGCATCCGATACATCTGTCCGCATTGTACATAACCTGACGCTCGCTTGAAAGTCCCTCCGGATTGTGGCACCAGATGCAACTGAGGGGACAACCCTTCAGAAAAACGACTGTCCGTACACCGGGGCCGTCAAAAAGCGAAAATCTTTGAATGTTGAATATAATACCCGGCATAGAACCTCCTAAAATCTTACTTTGCTACAACATATATACACTTTTGATTATACATAAATTGGGTCGGTTTGTCAAGCGACTGTCCGACATTACGCACCTTTTGACCAGCTTTCAGGTTGTAATAACGCTTTTATAAACGAACAGGATTGCCGTTTTGGCGAATAAAAAAGGAATGAGCCCGGTGTATTTCCGAACTCATTTGTGATTATTTGATATTGAATTTTCTTCATACTCCGATGTTCATTTCGGAGCTTGAACGGTCATTTCCTGCGCTTTGGTTTTATGTTTGATATCAGGATGCCGCCGGAGATTAATAAAAATGCGATCAGGTACTGAAGCTTCCATATGTTCTCTCCGAGTATCATTGCGCCGAAAATGCAGGCGAATACCGGCTCGGCAAACTTGATGATAAACAGCTTTGATAATTCGCCGTTCTTCACAATTCCAAACCATATACAATAGCTGACGATGGAGGCAAGACATATGTATGCCATTATCCACAATGAAGAATCGAGAGAGAATTGTACATTGCCTCCCATTAGCGCACCGACTGCAAGCAGGACAATACCTCCGAAAAGCTGTGAGATTCCCGTTGCAGTTATCGGCGCAACCTTACTAAACACCTTTTTACTGATGACGTTTGAAAAGACAGTGCAAAATGAAGCGCAGAGAATCAAAAAGTCACCGATATGAAAGGAAAAACCGTTTGAATCGACATTCAAGGCGATGATTCCCGAAAAACCGATCAGCGAGGCGATAACCTTTTTGACGGTCGGCTTATCATCTTTGATAAACAGGAAAGAGAAGCAAACGTAAAAAAGTGCGCCGATTTGCTTAATAATTGCTGTTTTTGAGCTGTCGGTAAGTTCGAGCCCCATATAGGTGAAGCCATAGTGCAGGATGATTGCAAACACGCCGGAGAGCAGGATCGGGAGTATAGAATATTTGGCAGGCTTATATGATTCTTTATCCTTTACTGCGGAAAAAATACATATAACACCGCCGCAGATGACGAAGCGAATGCCTGCGAACAACAAAATGTCGGCTGTTCCGTCAACACTGTACTCGCCGAAACCGAGCTTTACCATAGGGAAAAGTGAACCCCACAGCAGCATGGTAAAGAGCGCGAGAGCAACTGTTTTATATTTACTCATTGCAAACACTCAGAACGACCTTGCCGATGTTTTCGCCGCGCTCTAAAATTGCGTGAGCCGCTTCTGCCTCGGTTATGGGAAGAACCTTGTAGATCGACGGCTTTACAGTTCCGTCCTCAAGCTTCGGCCAGACGTTTTTAACAAGCTCGGAAAGAATGTACGCCTTGAATTCGGGCGTGCGGTTGCGCAGCATACTTCCAACTAAATGCAAGCCCTTTGTCAGAAGCGGACGAAGCTGTACGGTGGTTTCAATTCCGGCAAGAGTTGAGATGACAACCCAGTATCCGCCTCTTGCCATATAGGGAAGGCTCTTGCCGAGTGTTTCGCCCGAAAGGCAGTCCATCGAAACGCTGACCGGTGTACCGTTTTCCTCTTCGGCTTTCAGTATCTCTTCAACACACTGTGTTTTTGAATTGATGATCACATCAGCGCCGAGCGACTTAATTTTTTCGGCGATTTCGTCTGACAGCACCGAGGTTATAACTCTCGCTCCAAACGCTTTTGCCATAGGAATTGCAGCCGAGGCGAGTCCGCTTGCACCTGCAGGGATAAATGCAGTTGCGCCTGCTTGGAGGTGTCCTTCAATGAAAAGATTGAGATATGATGTTGCGTATGCTTCGGGAAGTGACGCCGCTTCGACCATGGAAAGTCCCTTGGGAACGGGCATGAGCATATCATATTTCACCGCCGCATATTCGGCATATCCTCCGCCGCCGAGAAGCGCGCAAACTCGGTCGCCAAGCTTCCAATCGGTCACGTTTTTGCCGAGCTTTACGATTTCTCCTGCAATTTCAAGTCCCATCCATTCGGGACAGCCGGGCGGAGAGGGATATTTACCCTGCCTTTGCAAAAGGTCAGCACGGTTGAGCGCCGCCGCATAAATTTTAACGAGCACTTCGTCATCTTTAATTACCGGGTCGGCAACATCCGACCACACCAAATTCTTGTTTTCGTCTATAAGTACTGCTTTCATTTTTTTACACCTCACAGAAGATTGTTTTTTAAGTATTCGTCCATGCGGACTCCGGACGGCATCTGAAACGGTTCATAATCTTTGGGAATATTGGATATTTCAAGCTTTAAGCCGTCGTATATTGACATCATATCCTCTTGCTTAAGACCGGTGAGCTTGAGTATTTTTGAGTTATCGGTGATACGGTGGAAGAGTCTTGCATATTCAAGCTGCCAGCGTGTACCGTTGCTTATTTCGGGATCGAGAATCCTTAAATAATCTTCTTTGTTAACCCAAATTGCATCAAGCCCGATAAGCTCATGATAATAATCGGCGATTTCACCCCAGGTGCGGTATTCGGCAGAGCAAACATTGTATGCTTCACGCAGTGCTTCTTTTTTAAATAGTACACGGGCGATCATCTTCGCAACGTCACCGCCCCAGCTGAGTGTTGCCGGCTTATCCTTTGCTTCGATGGGAAGAACGACCGGCTTGTTTAAGAGTGCACGTCCCACGCAGTTTGAAAACTCGAGCGTTACAAGCTGGAGTCTCATTGTCGAAAACGTAGTTGCGGGTCTGACAATTGTCCAGTTGTTATAGGAGGACTCGTTAAGGAGATTTTCCGCTCTTGCCTTGTGGATGCAATAGTCGTTTGATGATTTCAGAACTTCGTCATCGGAGGAATCGAGAAGTCTCGGGGAGGTTTCCTTGACGGGGACCTCTTTATCATCGTAAACACGGCAGGAGGAGAGGAAAATATAATGATCTGTGTTGTCAAGGAAAAGCTTATAATAGTCTGAAAACGGATATTTTGCGTAGTTCATGAAATTAACGATACCGTCAAATTTTTCTTTAAGAAGAGAAGTTAAAAAGTCTTTATCGAATGCATCTGCCTTTATGTAAGTGACATTTTCTCTTTGGGATACGGCATCGTCGATGGAAACTCCTGTTACAAAGTAACCCATGTCGGCAAGCTCGGGAATGAGATATCTTCCCATTGCTCCGGTTGCGCCAAGTACTAAAACCTTTTTCATTTTTATTGTCTCCTTATATTAATTTCTGTAAACAACCTGACCGTCCGCCACCGTCAGAGCACAGCGGTAGCCGGTTTGATTTTCTATATGATTTCCTGCTTTGTCGGTAAGATCAAAGCCCTCGTCTGTGTAATCGAACACAGCGATATCCGCGCACCGTCCGATTTTGAGATATCCCCATTCGTGCTCTTTCCCGAGTGCCCTCGCAGGATTTGAGGTGACGCTCTTTAAAATATCCTCGTCACCGAGTCCGAGTGCTTTTGCGATATTCATGCACATCGTCATGCCGTATCTGCCGCCTCGGGTGTAGGCACTGCGACTTGTGATATCGGTGCTGATAATGTCGGGGACAACTCCGCTTTGGATTGCCTTTGCGAATATACCGAAATCGGTGTGAATGTGACCTGCAAAGCCTGCGTCGATTACGATACCTCGCATCTGTGCAAGCTTCATGCTCTCGAAGTTATCATCACAAGCATTGTTTTTACCTCCGTGAAACGCATGGGTGAGTATGTCACCGGTGTCGAGTACATCAAATATTTCCGCCATTTTCGAGGGAGAATTTGAGCAGTGCACCATCACTCGTAAGCCTTTTTTGTGTGCGTATTCGCAAACCTCACGCAGCGGTGTGATATCTGAAATATCAGAAGTGTTTGTGTCAAAATAGATTTTCAGTCCGATCGCCTTGTCGCCGTATTCTTTGAGCTTCACCTCGGCACTTCCCAAATCAGCGTGATTATCCTTCACGGTAACGCTGACAAACACGACGTTTTTAAGCATAAAGGAATCGAGCAGCGCGCGCTCACCAAGCACACCGCCTGCATCTGCCGCCGCAGTCACGCCAAACGGGAAACAGCTCATTTCCGCCTGTGTGCCAAACGTATCGCTTGAGATCCCTCTCATATGGACGTGAGCGTCAACGAGCCCCGGTGTTACGGTTTTTCCTTTTGCGTCGTAAACAAAATCAGCAGATTCCCTAATGTTGCTGTCAATTTTGGCAATCACGGCTCCGCTTGTGAGAATGTCAACATTCGAAAAGTTCTCTCCGTCAAAGACGCGGCCGTTTTTAATCAATATCGTACCCATTGAAATGAACTCCTCCGATGATTTGTGACAGTACCTTTTGCACTGTGTAATCGTGCTCATAGGTGAAAGGATTTTCTTTTGTGCCTTGTATGTAAGCGTAAAAATCCTGCATCATTTCGTCGTAGCGTCCGTCGGTGGTGTTGTCTTCAAACGGGATGGTTATTTTGACGTCCTCGTATGTTTTATCGGTGATGCTTGTGTCGGAATAGGTCATGTTTATCGGGCGCTCAAGCGGACATATGTTAACAGTGCCGCGGCTTCCCGAAACCATAAACTGCCGTCTTCCGAAGCCGTTCACTTCAACCGAGGAAACAAAAATTCTTGCGAGTGCCTTGTCATATTCAAGAACGGCGAGGTTGTTATCCTCAAAATCAATGCCGTCAAGTCCCGTGCGCTTCAAAAACGGTACGATTCTTTTTGGCTCACCCATAATATATATAATGAGGTCAACAAGATGACTTCCGAGAATATACATGATGCCGCCGCCGAAATTTGTCAGCCACTTTCGGTAAGCTTCCGTATGAAACGTGCTCATTTCGGCGTTGATTGAATATATCTCGCCAAGGTCTCCGTTTTTGATATGCTCGAGGCATTTGAGAATTGCAGGATTGTAACGGTACATATAGCCGAGCTGTACGACAAGCTTTTTTGCCTTTGCCGTGTCAAGCACGTATTTGTATTCTTCGAGCGTACCGCTTGCAGGTTTATCCATATGAATGTGCTTGCCTGCATCTATACATATTTTTGCATACTTTGTCAGATCCCAAACGTCACTTTCAACCAAAACCGCATCGCATCTCTCGATTATCTCGTCAACGCTTAGCCTCGGCAAACCTAAGTATCCGCGGTAATCGCTTCGTTTCTCGCACCAACGCTCGTTTTCTTCCGCATATCCGATAACTTCAAATAATTCAGGGAATTTTCGCGCGGCGAGCATTTTTGCGTTTGCATGATTGTGACCGATGCCGATCTGTCCTATTTTTATCTTTTTCATTCATTCTCTCCGTTCTGAAAAGAGCTTTTTGCATAAATAGGGGTTATGTCACCCATGAGAAAAGTATAGCATATGAGGTTGCGGATGTAAATATCAAATCTGGTGCGATTTATCAAATTTGATACAAAAGATATTGACGAAATTTTCATATTATGTTATAATAACAGCGTAAATCGTTTAGGAGGCTAAAAAATCATGAGCATTGATATTTTGTCAAATTTGGTAATAACAAAGGTTAATTCGATATTGACTCTTTATAACCCCAAAACTATAAAGTCGGTCAGAAACAACCGTCCGTGCTGGGCTGTTATTATCAAATATGAAGGGGAGACGGTTTACACTTCAAACGGTAAACGGTTTTTGTCGGATATCAATCACATGGCTGTCCTGCCAAGGGGATGCTCCTATAACTGGGAATGCACCAAATCGGGGCATTTTTCCATTATTGAATTTGAAAGTGAGCTTACTTACAACGAACCGATCTGCTTTACCGTCAAGAATGGGGAAAAGATTTTGAAAATGTTCAGAGAACTTGAATATAAGCGAAATTTGAAAAATCCTATGGTGGAGGCTGAAAGCATTAGGGATACATATTCGATTTTGCTTGCGCTTACAAAGGCGGATGCTGAACGGTATCTTCCAACCGAAAAGAAGAAAAAAGTCTCTATTGCCGTCGAATATATTTCCTGCAATTACAATAAAAGCATTACAAACGATGAGCTTGCCGTCCTGACAGGACTTTCCACTGTTTATTTCAGAAAACTGTTCACGGATATTATGGGAATGTCTCCGATCGTTTACGCACGAAAGCTGCGTATCGAAAAAGCCAAAGAGATGCTTAAAAGCGATTACGGTACACTTTCCGATGCTGCACACGCTTTGGGATATTCGAGTCTCTACGATTTTTCAAGGGATTTCAAAAAGCATACCGGCGTTTCGCCGTCGAAATATGAAAGCAGATAATCGGGCGGAATAATCAATATCGGGTGCTGTGTCAATAGTTTGGGAAAAAGAAAACTCACATACCGTTATGATATGTGAGTTCCGTAATATTTTTTTATTCAACCCATGTGTCGGTGACCTTGCTGTATGCTTCGATCTTGGCGTGTACCGCTTCAAGGGAAGCATCGTGCGCGAGGATATATATCTTGATTTTGGGTTCTGTTCCCGACGGACGGATTACGATAACGTCTCCCGGCTCGGTTACAAAATAAAGTACATTCGATGAGGGAAGTCCCGTTGACGTAACCTTGCCCGTTTCGATGTTGAGCACTGTGTCGTTAAGATAATCGCGGCGTTCGGTGACCTTATAGCCTGCAAGCTCGGACGGGGGATCATTGCGAAGCCTGTTCATGAGGTTCTTCATCTTTTCAAGGCCGTCAAGTCCCTCCATGTAGATGTTCGCTGCACCCTCGTCATAGTAACCGTAACGCTCGTATAGATTCTGCATAGCGTCAGAGAGTGTCATTCCCTTGGTGCTGTAATATGCCGCCATTTCGCAGAGAAGCATCGTTGCAACAACTGCGTCCTTATCGCGCGCATATGTGCCCTTGAGGTAACCGTAGCTTTCCTCGAAGCCGAAGATATAGTTATCGTGTCCTGTGGTTTCGTACTGCTTGATAACCTCGCCGATGAACTTGAAGCCGGTCAGCACGTTATGCAGACGGATGTTGTGATCGGCACAGATTTTTGTAACCATCTCGGTTGAGACGATGGTTTTTATTGCATAGGGATTTTCGGGCATACCGGTTTCCTCATATGCGGTTATGATATAGTCAAGCAGAAGCGCACCGACCTGGTTACCGGTCAAACGAACGAATTTGCCCGATTTATCACGCGACATTATACCGACACGGTCAGCATCGGGGTCAGTTGCGATGATGAGGTCGCTCTTAACCTTTTCGGCAAGCTTGATTCCAAGCTCAAATGCCTCGGGAAACTCGGGGTTCGGATAAGAGATGGTCGGGAAGTTACCGTCGAGAATCATCTGCTCCGGGACAACGTCGATATGCTTGAGTCCGACGCGGCGAAGTACCTCGGGAACCATCTTATAGCCTGCGCCGTGAAGCGGAGTGTAAACGATTTCAAGCTCGTCTGCAACCTTACGGATGATGCCGGGATTAACTGCCTCGGCGATGACGTTTTTCATATACGCTTCGTCGATGGATTCCGGAATATATTCAATTATACCGTCAGCGACTGCCTTATCGAAATCGACCGTTTTAACGTCATCGAAAATGTCCGCCGCCGCGATAAACTCGGATACTGTTGCCGCATGGTCGGGCGGAAGCTGTGCGCCGTCCTCCCAATATGCTTTATAGCCGTTGTACTGCTTCGGGTTGTGCGATGCGGTGATGTTGATGCCTGCGATGGTGTGAAGCTCACGTATTGCAAACGAGAGCACCGGTGTGGGACGCAGGCTGTCGAATATCTTAACCTTGATGCCGTTTGCCGCGAGTACACTTGCCGCGCAGTGTGCAAAAAGCTCGGAATTGTTTCTCGAGTCGAACGCCACTGCAACGCCGCGTTCAGCCTTGCCTTCTTTATTGATGAGGTCGGCAAAGCCCTGTGTTGCGTGTGCAACGGTGTATATGTTCATGGCGTTTGTGCCTGCCATCATGGTTCCGCGAAGTCCTGCGGTGCCGAATTCGAGCGATTTGATAAAGCGAAGCTTTATTTCCTCGTCGTCTCCCTCGATCTTTCGAAGCTCTGCCTTGGTTGCTTCATCAACCTTGTCGCTTTCAAGCCAGCGCTTATAATTTTCTTGATACTTCATATTTTCTCCTCATTCGTTTGAAATTTTATGCCTCTTGCGCCTTGAGTTTTTCAAGTGCGACGGCAAGCTGATCGGGACATGAGGTCGGCTTGAAGCCGCATTTGATACCCTTGATGCGCTTGATTGCTTCATCAATGTTCATGCCGACAACGAGTGCGGCAACGCCCTGTGTGTTACCCGAGCATCCGCCGATAAACTGTACGCTTTCGATGGTATCATTCTCGCAGACGATTTCAATCTGGCGCGAGCAGGTGCCCTTTGTTGTATAGGAAAGTGTCTTTTTCATTATATGTTACATCCTTTCGAATTATTTTTGGTATTTTAAAAATTGTTATACATTATTTTTGACTTATGTGCGGATAAAATCCGAGAGGCTCATACTGCGGTACGGCAAGCGATAAAAAGAGCACAAATGCTTCGAGCCCTTTTGCATTTCCGACCTTTAATATAACGTCACATGAAAATTCACTTTCGTTATAGGAAAGCGGAAGGGAATCGACCTTGTAAAGCGACAGTCCACATTTGCTCGCCGCTGAAAGCACTTCACACAGCACAGGGCCGTCATTTGGAATAAGGCTGAATTCAAAGAAGAAACGGTCACATTTGTCGGCAACCTCTGTCTTCGGAAGTGACGGTGACTTTGCAAGAAGCGCATAACGCGTGGTAACGCTTCCGTCAGGTGTTGTAACGTCACATGAGAGGATTGGCGAGAGCTCGTATTTGTCAATGAGCCGATAGAAGCTGATGAGCTTTGCATCTCGCGAGGAATCAAGCGGCAGCATACACATATCGGCACGGTCATAATATACCTCCTCGCAGACTGCGGAGAAGTCAGATGCGTATAAAGCCGCAGGATTTTCAATAACTCCTGAGAAGATACGAAATGCCGCATCTGCATAGGCGTTACGGAAGTAAGCTATTTTGACAGCGTCACCGTAAGGCTCGTCACCGAGTAATTTTTCGAGGATATTTATTTTACGTGCGCGATATTCCTCTGCCAGGAATTTACAAACCGTGAGCTTATCCGAAAAGAGCTGTGTACTCAGCTGTTCTGCTATATGCAGTTCGGTTTCGGGAATGCTTTGGTATGTGGTAACGTCATCGAAAAGCGCGGTAAATTCTTCTGTACGGTTATCGGAATCGAGCAGAGATGAGGTGCGCGCGATGAAGAGTGCACGTTCACGAAGCTCTACAAGTCTGCGCTCCTCTGCGGATGATGATTCATGAGAAAGTAAAGCGAGGTTTTCGCCGATTACCTGATTGATATCGCCTCTCGTGTCAGCCATCAGAGCTTCCTCCCATCTGCCTTGAGAATTAATTCGGTCAACGCTATGGCACAGCCTGCTTCGATAACAGGCACAGCACGTACTGCGATGCACGGATCATGTCTGCCGTTTATCTGCAGTTTGGTGTTCACACCGCTTCTCATGTCAACCGAATCCTGCTCGGTGAAGATGGACGGTGTCGGCTTCATTGCAACAGAGAAGATTATCGGCATACCGGTTGTCATACCGCCGACGATACCGCCGCAGTTGTTGGTTTTTGTAACGATTTTACCGTCTGCATACTCATAAGCGTCATTTGCCTCTGAGCCATACATACGGCAGAAATCAAAGCCTGCGCCGAATTCAATGCCTTTAACCGCAGGAATCGCGAACATAAGCTGTGAAATCTCCGCTTCAACACTCTCAAAGATATGCTCGCCGAGTGCCACGGGAAGTCCCACTGCGGCACATTCAAGCTTTGCGCCCACAGAGTCGCCTTTTTCCTGCGCGGTATTGATGATATCTGCAAAAGCGGCTGCCGCCTTTTCATCAAGCGTCGGGAAAGCGTGAGTTTTCAGCTTACGGAGTGTGTCTGTTGTGACGTTCATATCAAACGCACGGTCGGTAACATCGAGCATTTGCTTAATATGCGCGGCGATCTCGATGCCCTTGGTTTCAAGAAACTGCGTGCAGAGTGCACCTGCAAAAACGAGCGGTGCTGTCAGTCTGCCGGAGAAATGTCCGCCGCCGTGAAGCTCTACGTGCTCGCCGTATTTGATTGCCGCCGCAAAATCAGCGTGACTCGGGCGCGGCACGGTCATTTTATCCTGATACGATGCCGAATGTTGGTTTGTGTTTTCTATAACGGCGCAGATCGGATAACCGTTTGTATAACCGTCTGAAACGCCGCTGACGATACGCGGAATGTCCGCTTCTTTTCTTTTTGTTGAGAAGCTTCCTCCCGGCGCACGGCGCTTCATAAATGCGGATATCGCATCATAATCGAGCTTGAGTCCCGCAGGAAAGCCGTCGATGACAACGCCGATCGCTTCGCCGTGTGATTCGCCGAAAATGGATAGCTTTAATTTTGTGCCGTATACGGATGCCATGTTAATATCATCCTTTCGAAGTTTTTTTTGTTTGAGAGGTGGATGTGTTTGCGTATGGGAGGTACGGTCGCTTTTTGAAAAAAGCTCCGCAAAAACTTTACTATACGCATTCGCTCACAGAGTGTTTGTTCACTGCTTCGAAAGTGCTCTCGGTAGTCGGGGCCCGTCTCGCTCACGCTCCTCCGCGCTCACTCGACCTCCCAACGACCGTGCTGTGGTTACTGCTTCTATTGCAACATCTTTGGCGTTTTCTGCACAAAAGTAACTTTTATGGCGCAAAAACCATTAATGTGGCTGAACGAACGATTGATGCTAAACGGTCGTTGGGACACCGAACGGAGTCGGAGGAGACGGAGTGAGGAGGGTTCCCGACTACCGAGAGCGTATGCTCG
The DNA here is from genome assembly GCA_964430755.1 of uncultured Lachnospiraceae bacterium. Classification (GTDB taxonomy): domain Bacteria; phylum Bacillota; class Clostridia; order Oscillospirales; family CAG-272; genus Flemingiibacterium. The sequence goes on from CAYSFT010000004.1 coordinate 58,964, forward strand.
GAGCTTTATGCGATGGACCTGTGAAGCGATAGCGTATATTAAAGTTTTTTGCCAGGCTTTTTTTCAAAAAAGCCGCGTAATTCCCCTATATAAAAATCACATATTTTCAAGAATATCAAAGCTATCAGCGAGGAATGTCTGCAGCTCGTCTGCGGTGAGTTGACGCTGTGCGAGGAGTGCGAGCGTGTAGATCTGTTTTGCGAGTTTCTTTGCCTTGACTTCATCGGCCTCGGCTGTGTCGGAAAGACGCTTGATGAGAGGGCTTGAAGCGTTGACAATGAGCGTTATGTCTGTTGGGAACTTCATGCCGCCCATATCGTTACCGGACATACGGTACATCTTCATCATGTCCTCCATGCGGCGGGTTTCCTCGGAGATGTTGAGAACGGCAGGAATCTTTTCATTCTTGAGAAGCTCGAAGCTCACCTTTAAATCGGTGTTTGCGCTGACTTCCTTGAAAATTTCGACAAGCTTTTCGTTTGCCTCGGCACTGCCGTCTGCCTTGAGTGCACCGGCAACATCAGCGTCAATGCGGACGAACTTCACGCCCTCGTTTTCCTGCTCGACGATGTTGATAAACTGTGTGTCGATCATCTTGTCAAGGACAATAACGTCGATTCCCTCTGCGGCGAACATCGAGATGTACTGCGCCTGTGCGGTGATATCGGCGGTGTAGTAAACGGTCTTTTCGTGCTTTTCCTTGGCTTTTTCGAGATATTCGTCAAGGGTTACATATTTTCCATCGGTGGTTGCGTAAATGACTGCTCCCTTTACGCGGTCGTAGAATTTGCGGTCGCGCAGGCAGCCGTATTCAACGAAGGTTTTGAGATCGCTCCAGAGCTTTTCGTAATTTTCGCGCTCAAGATTGTACATAGAGCAGAGCTTGTCTGCAACCTTTTTGACGATGTGAGCGGAAATCTTTGCAACGTAACCGCTGTTCTGGAGATAGCTTCTCGATACGTTAAGCGGAAGCTCTGGGCAGTCGAGAACGCCCTTGAGCATGAGTAAAAATTCGGGGATGACTTCCTTGATGTTGTCCGCAACGAAAACCTGGTTATAATAGAGCTTGACCTGTCCCTCAAGGCTGTCGTACTCGTGCGCGATACGCGGAAAATAGAGTATACCGCGGAAGTTTAGGGGATAGTCTGCGTTAAGATGGATATGGAACAACGGTTCACGGTAATCGTTGAATACCTTGTGATAGAACTGATCATATTCCTCGTCGGTACACTCGGACGGAGCTTTTTGCCAAAGAGGATGAATGTCGTTTATAGGCTTCGGTTCATCTGCAGGCTTGTCATCGTCTGTTTTTTCTTCGTCATCCTCATTAACGAGGTATATTTCAACGGGCATGAATGAGCAATATTTTTCGAGCATACCGCGAATACGGTACTCATCTAAAAACTCTGCTTCGCTCTCCATGATGTGCATTACGACATCTGTACCGCGGTCTGCACGGTAATAATCTGTGGTGATCTCATATTCGCCTGCTTCACTGCACACCCATTTAACGCCGCTCTCATTTTTGTATGAGCGAGTGATAACGTCAACGGTGTCGCTGACCATAAAAGCGGAGTAGAAGCCAAGACCAAAGTGACCGATGATGCCGTCAGCCGCACCGTCCTTCGATTCCGTACCCTCATATTTTTCGATAAACTCAAGCGCGCCCGAGAGTGCGATCTGACAGATATATCTGCGAACCTCGTCCTCGGTCATACCGATACCGTTATCGGAAACGGTGAGTGTACGTGCTTCCTTGTCGATGGTGACGGTGATTTTGTAATTTTCGTCATCAATCTGCGCTTCGCCGAGCGAGGAGAGACGCTTAAGCTTTGTAACAGCGTCACAGGCGTTTGAAACGATTTCACGCAGGAAAATCTCCTTTTCGGAATAAAGCCATTTTTTGATTATGGGAAATATGTGTTCGATTTCGACGGAGATACCGCCTTTTTCGGTGTTTTTGATGTCCTCTGACATAGGTATTACCTCTTTTGCTTTAATAATTAATGAGAGAAAACAATATCTCACCTTATATTTTATCGCAAAATCGCCATTATGTCAAGGGAAGTGGGAGTTTTGTTACAACGTGTTTGCTTTTTATGCGATTTTGGAGGCTTGCCCTCATCAGTCAAAGTTGCGAAGCAATCTTTTACAGCTCTCCCCCAAGGGAAGCCATTGAAGTTGATTTGCGTGAAAAAACGAAATATTGGGAAGATTTTTGAAAGTAACTATCAGATTTTATTTGCGGTTCAGAGTTACCAAAAGGCTTCCCCCGGGGGAAGCTGTCACGCTTGTAGCGTGACTGATGAGGGGAAACAATAACAAAAGGGGACACAGCAACCATACAAAAGGAGCTGCCTTATTTAACAAGACAACTCCGATAGTTTATTTGTTTTCTTCCGATTCCTTTTCGGCTTTGACGAATTTATCCTTTTTCTTTAAGCTGAATTTGTTTTCCTTGCCTTCTAAGAGACGCTTGATATTTTCGCGGTGAAGCCAGACAACAAGCGCGGCGTTGAGAATCGAAATTATCGCCGGAATGGCGGGCTCCTGCTCGGTTCCGTTGAGAAATCCGTACATACGGTTGAGAAGAACAGGGTAGATCATCATGCCGATAATCGAGCCGAGCGAAAGATATTTCGTTGACAGAACGATAAGTGCGAAAATGATAAAAAGAATTAAAAATACAACCGGTTCAAGACAAAGTAACATTGTTGCTGTGACGACGATACCTTTACCGCCCTTGAAGCCGTAATAGCAGGGGAACGAATGACCGAGTACACAGAAAAATCCTGCGATGTATGCGCCGGCTTCACCTGCCAAAAGCGTGCCGATAAACACCGAAACTGCCGCCTTTGCCATATCGCCGAGAAGCGTGAACGCTGCGGCTGCTTTGCCGTATGTACGCAGCATATTGGTCATGCCTGCGTTACCGCTTCCGTAGGTGCGGATATCCTCTTTGAATTTATATTTTGAAATTATGATTGCGAAATTGAGACCGCCGAGTAAATATGCGATTATGGCAGCAGCTGCACAGAGTAATATCATCATGGTGATGGGCATATCAAGGCTTACATATAAGCCAGTCTCATCCTTGACGCCCCAGAAAAGCAGTGGTATAAGTCCACCCTGTTTAAATGCGAGAAAAGTCATTCTTCTTTATCTCCTTTCTGACGTACAATAAGCTTTATCGGTGTTCCGCGGAAGCCGAATATCTCACGCAGCTGGTTTTCGAGGTAACGCTGATATGAGAAGTGGAACAGCTCTGCGTTGTTGCAGAAGATCACAAATGTGGGCGGACGTGTACTGATCTGTGTCATATAGTAAATCTTTAAGTGTCTGCCCTTGTCGGACGGCGGCTGTACACGTGCCGTGGCATCGTTGAGCACATCGTTGAGCATACCGGTTGAAATACGTGTGCAGTTCTGATTGTATACATAATTTATAAGCTCGAAAAGCTTGGTTACGCGCTGTCCCGTTTTTGCCGAGACGTATAATGTCGGTGCGTAGGTCATATAGGAAAGCGCGGTATAAACCTTTTTGTCGTATTCAACGGTGTTTTTGTCCTCAGTTTCCATAGTGTCCCACTTGTTGATGACGATAATGCACGCCTTACCCGATTCATGCGCGATACCTGCAATTTTTTCGTCCTGCTCGGTAACGCCCTCGTTTGCGTCAACCATCAGTACGCAGACGTCAGCACGTTCAACTGCCATTTTTGCACGAAGTACGCTGAATTTTTCAATTCTGTCCTCAACTCTCGACTGGCGGCGTATACCGGCTGTGTCGATGAATATATACTTGCCGTGCTCGTTTTCAACTCGTGTGTCAACTGCATCACGCGTAGTGCCGGGGATGTTTGAAACGATGAGACGCTCCTCGCCGAGAATCTTGTTGATAATCGAGCTTTTTCCTGCGTTCGGCTTACCGATAACGGCAACCTTGATGAGGTCGGAATCGTCCTCTTTTTCCTCGTCGGCAGGGCAGAGCTCAAGCACGCGGTCAAGCAGATCGCCCGAGCCGGTGCCGTGAATGCTCGAAAGCTGTATCGGTTCGCCGTCGATGCCGAGCTCATAGAATTCATAAAACTCCATAGGCGGTGCGCCGACAGAATCGCATTTGTTAACGGCGAGTATAAGTGGTTTGCGGCTCTTGATGAGCATTGTTGCAATGTCACGGTCAGCGGCGGTGAGTCCGGTTGTGACGTCCACCATGAAAACGATGACATCCGCGGTTTCAACGGCGATCTCCGCCTGAGTTTTCATCTGACGCAGGATTATGTCGTCAGTTTTCGGCTCGATACCGCCTGTGTCAACGAGTATCATTGCTCGGCCGTTCCATTCGATTTCGTAATAGATACGGTCACGGGTTACACCCGGTGTGTCTTCAACGATTGATATTCGCTCACCGGCGAGCTTATTGAAAAGTGTCGATTTGCCGACATTCGGGCGTCCGACAATCGCAATTACGGGTTTTGACATTATTCTTCTCCCTTCAAGAGGTTCAGTATTTCATCGGTCAGCGCATCGGTGACTTTGGTGTATTCAGCCTCAAATTCGGCATGACCTCCGAGCGCGTATATGGTTTCAAGCGAGAGTGCGAGTGATACTGTATTATCGTTGCCGATAAAATATACCGGCGGATAGATCGCGTAAAGATCGCTGTATGCGCCGATAAGCTCCTCGGGCGAAAGCTTGTTTATTTCAGCATCAAGCTCACTGTTGTCGCTCGGTATAAGCGAAAAATTGCCATTTTTGAACAGCTCTGTGACTGTGCTGAAATCTTTGATGATATCACTGAAACCGAGAAGCTTTGCACTCTCAAGATCAATATTCAGCGTGTACGCAAAATTTATCGGATGAGCCGCACCGTCGGCATACAGTGACCCTGTGCAGATGAAGCTTGCAAGAGAATCACTCATATATGCAGCTTCAACCGAGCTTACGTCATAGGAATAGTAACTCTCGCCGGGATGATTATAGGTGAGGTAATTTTCCATATATGCCTTTGATTCGTTAAATAAAAGCGTGTTCAGAGCTTCGGCATTTTCTTTTCCCTCAAATATGGGATATGTGAATGCAAGCTCGCGCTCATCTGTTATATCCGAATATATATCGCTTGATACGGTATACTCGGGGGCGGTGGTTTCAATCGGATTTTCGGTGGTGGTGGCTTCGGTTGTGTCAGCCGTTGTCTCTGTATCTTTGTCGGTATCCTTGTCGGAACAGGATACGAGCAGGGTTAATGATAAAATTGCGATTAATGTTAATAATGTTTTTTTCATATCAGTAAAGTATTGTCGACACGAAATCTGTGCCGTTTGTTTCGGATGGCGTGATCGGTACTCCAAGTGCGTCGGATAGCTCTTTGGCTGTCATTGAATCGAGAAACATATCGCCCTCGGCACGGAGCATTACGGATGGGATTATGAGACGGTCGCCAAGCGGCTTTCCGCCAAGCTGTGCGAGTAAGTCTTTGCCTGTGACAAGCCCTGCCACGGTTATATTTTTGCCGAAAAAGTCGTTTCGGATGCGGTGGACGTCAATCTTAAGCGTTGGTACGCGGCTCATCAGCTCATCGGCGAGTGACTTTATAAAATCATAAGCCGCATAGCCTGTTGCGATTGATACGTGACGCGGTTTTTCGAGGTCGTAATCGGAGAGGAAATCAAGCTCGTCGTCGAACTCACATTTTAGCGAGCGTATCATACCGACTCCGTTTTCAAGCTGCGGATAACCCTCGTAGTAATCTTCTCCGGGAATTTCACGTCCGCAGGCGAGATACATTTCATCGGAGCAGAAGAAAAGTCGTGAGCCGTATTTTTTCATGCACTCATCGGCAAACTCGTCCACCATATCGATAACAGCGGCTGATTCTTCAGCGGTGAACGGTTCAAGCGGGTGGAGTCCGTCGCGGTGATCGGTGATGCCTGCAGGCACTATCGAAACGCCGAGCAGATTCGGTGTGAGCTTGGTAAGATCGCGCATCGAGCGAATGAGGTTTTCGCCGTCGTTTATGCCCTTGCAGAGGACGATCTGACAGTTAAGCGATATTCCTGCCGCGGCGAAACGGCGCATATAATCAAGAACCTCGCCTGCACGCTTGTTTTTCATCATTTTGACGCGAAGCTCTGGATCGGTTGTGTGAACGGAGATGTTAATCGGTGAGGTTTTCATCTCGATGATGCGCTCAACGTCCTCGTCGGTTAAGTTGGTCAGCGTGATGTAGTTTCCCATCAGGAATGAGAGTCTTGAATCGTCATCCTTGAAGTAAAGTGACTCACGCATACCGCAGGGAAGCTGGTCGATAAAGCAGAAAACACATTTGTTTTTGCAGGTCTGCTTTTTATCCATCAGATATGTTTCAAAGCCGAGTCCGATATCACCGTATTCACTTTTTTTGATCGTCACGTCAAAGAGCTCTGCCTCACGGTGTATCTTCAGCGTGATCTTTTCTTCGTAAAGACGAAATCTGTAATCGAGGACATCGCGTATATCGTGACCGTTTATAGATATCAGTATATCTCCGGGACGTATGCCGTGCCGCTCGGCAAGGGATGCACGCTCCACGGCGGTTATTGTAACCATTTTATCTTCCTTTCGGGATGATCAGTCAAGCTCTACAAAGTTGATCTCGTGCTTTGTCGCAGGGATAACGATGTCGAGCAGGTCGCTTGTTTTCATTGAAAGTGTCGAGGTGTTTATGCAGGGGTGACAGCCGAAATATTCCTCGGCGACAACGTCACGGTCAATATAAAGCGTTACCTCACATTCTGTGTCGTTCATAAGACCGAGGACGGAGAGCGAGCCGGGCGTGATATCGAGATATTTTTCCATAAACTCCGGCGGTGCGAACGAGAGGCGTGACGAGCCGATCTTCTTTGAAAAATCCTTGGTTACGAACTGCTTTTCGCCTGCCATTAAAAGCAGATAGAATTTTGTTTTCTGCTGATTGCAGAGAAGTAGATTTTTGCATATTTTAACGCCCAGTACAGCCTTCGCTTCGGCACAGTCCTCCATAGTGTTCGCCGCATCGTGGTCAACGCGGTTGTAGGCAACGCCGAGCGACTCGAGCAGGTCATAGCAGCGCATCTCTTTTGCGAGACGTTCGTTTTCGGGCTTTGTTGTGTATATGGTCGGATCAATGTACATTTTTATCTTTTCCTTTCGCAAAATAAACTATCGCAAGGGTTATAGCCGCGCCGAACAGCACGTCCGAGAGAAAGTGTGCGCCGATGAGGACTCGCGAAAATGCGACAAAAACTATCCACAGCGCGAGAAGCGTTACTATAAGCGGCTTATATTTTTTAAATTTATCGGGCAAGAATTTGAGATAAAAAACGGATGAGAATATCACGGTTGCGTTTGCGGTGTGTCCCGATGGGAATGAATAGTAACCGTTAAATCCCTGCGGCAGATACCATGGGGTGAAAATCTCGGGATCCGATGCGCCCTGACGGAAGCGTACACGTCCCCAGGTGAGCTTGAAAGCCCAAATGATGAAAAAGGTCGCAACACCGACAATGGCACAACGGCAGGCAGTGTTAAAATATTTTTTCAGCGATTTTTCGCTCATGAAAAGCGCAGTCATTACAAAAAAGGCTGTTATGAAAACTGCCGCTATCAGGGCATATATGATATTCAGCAAATGTCCCGAGTATTCCGATATATAGTCGAGCGTCTGTATACAAGTGAAAACCACCGTTCCGACGCATCCGACGGCACACAGCACTGCCAGCGTGATATCCCTTGCACGCATTTTGGAAAACCTGAAAAGATATGACGAGATGAGCGCGAAGTTAAACGAGGTGAAAAGTATCGCCGGGGGCTCACCCGCAACCTCGAGTATACGTCCGAGAAGCGACTCACTGTCTGCAATGGCGAGCGATATGTCAAGATCAAAAAACGTCGCGATGACAACGCCCGTGAGCCACAGGGCAAAAAGGATACAAAATATCGGAGTTATCTTTTTTGTTTTCATAGCGTACCGTACCTGAATAAGACTTCGGACGAGCAAGACTGCGAATAATGGTCCTTGCCCGCCCGATATTTGTGCATCAGCGACCGAGTGCTGCGGCACCGATGATTCCGGCGTCGTTGCCAAGCTCGGCTATTTTGATGGTTGTTGCTTTTGTTCTTCTTCCCGTGAATGTTCCGCCGAACACCAATTCTTCAAGCGGCTTCATGAGGTTATCTCCCTCGTTACAGATACCGCCGCCGATAACGAGTATTTCGGGCTGGAAGATATTTATCATGCTTATGATACCGCAAGCGAGATAAGATATGTACATATCAACGACCTCTTTTGCAGGCGCGTCACCCTGCTTCATTGCTGCAAATGCGGTTTTTCCGCTGATCTTACCTGCCTTTTCGACGATCTCATTCATAAGAGTCGGGATGCCCTTTTCGTTGCATTCGTCGATCTTTTCCTTTGTCATATTGATAAGCGCGGTCGCAGAGCTGTATGCTTCCCAGCAGCCCTTTATACCGCAGGTACACTGTCTGCCGCCGTATTCGATGCACATATGACCGAGCTCACCGCCCGCATGGTTAAAGCCGGAGTAAACCTTATGATCGATTATGATACCGCCGCCGACACCCGTTCCGAGCGTTATCATAATTGCGTGTGCAACACCGCGTGCCGCACCTGCAACAGCCTCACCGAGAGCCGCCGCGTTGGCATCGTTTTCGATAAGAACCTGCTTGACGGGGAGGTGCTTCTTTAAAAGATCTACAACGGGGGTATTTTCAAAATGAAGATTTTCTGCGCGAATAACGGTACCGGTTGCGTGATTGATCGAGCCGGGAGAAGCGATACCGACATATTCGATATCATCAAGTGTGAGATTCGCCTCTGCGACGAGCTTTTTGCAGAGATCAGCCATATCCTTCATGATATCGTCGGCAGGACGCTTCGCATTTGTCGGAACGCTGCCTTTTGCTATAATTTTATAGTCGGAATCGACAATACCTACGGCGATGTTTGTTCCGCCGAGATCAACGCCAATGTAATACATAATCGGGCAAAAATGCTTATTAAAAAGCTTCCTTTCGTGGTAGTTAAAATGAAAAATATTTCACATAATTATTATAATGTATTTTGAAGACAATGTCAAGTATTTTAGAGCGTAAATAATAAAGATTTCGTAAATTTTCCAAAGGTTTTCGTGGTGATGGTTGACAAATTTGCCGCGTGAGAGTAAAATGAAAGTAACAAGATTATTTTAGGAGGAAAAACACATGAAAGTATTACTCGTAAATGGCAGTCCGCATGAATTTGGCTGCACATACACAGCTCTCTCGGAGGTTGCGTCCCAGCTTGGCAAAAACGGTATTGAAACCGAAATTTTCTGGCTCGGCACAGATCCGATACGAAGCTGCACCGGCTGTCGCGGCTGTTCGAAGCTTGGTAACGGTCACTGCGTATACGGCGGTGACGCGGTTGAGGCGGCACAGAACAAAATGACAGAATGTGATGGTATGATAGTCGGCTCGCCCGTGCATTACGCAGGCGCATCGGGGCAGGTTACAAGCTTCCTTGGCAGAATGTTTTACAGCGGTGCAGGAAAGCTGCAGGGCAAACCGGGTGCGGCGGTCGTATCATGCCGCAGAGGAGGAGCATCAGCGGCGTTTGAATCGCTCAATAAGTTCTTCCAGATAAACAATATGCCGCTTGTCACCTCGCAGTATTGGAACTCGGTTCACGGAAATACGCCCGATGAGGTGAAACAAGACCTTGAGGGACTGCAGGTCATGCGTGCGCTTGGCGATAACATGGCGTGGCTATTAAAGTCTATTGCCGCCGGCAAAGAATCGGGTGTTGCTTACCCGGAGCGCGAAGCCAAGGCGCGTACAAATTTTATCAGATAAGTCAATAAAAATGACTGTCACATTACTGTAACAGTCTTCAAGCAATGAGGCGTGCCAAAAGCGTCTCTGCGTTGCAGAAACAATGAAGCCACATAGCCGCCGACGAAGTTGGCGGCGGAGAAACGGTCACAGTTGACAAAGCGAATCCGGAGCCGTCAGGCGGAGTTGAGCGCGAACCGGGCGCACCCACGCTACAGAAACAATGAAGCCACGGATGCCGGCGAAGCCGGCAGGAGAAACGGTCACGGCTGACAAAGCGAATCCGGAGCCGCAAGGCGGAGTTGAGCGCGAACCGAGCGTGGCAAAGGAAAGGGGGAGAGCCAGAGAGGGGCGAAAACCTTCGCGCCAGCGTTGGTGTTCGTCCCTCTCTGATGATACGATGTTCGAAGCAACGCACTTTGGGAAATTGCTTTCTTTCATCTTTTGAGCGCAAAAGTAACTTTATCTCCGAAATATAAAGATATATTAAATCTCTTTGTATTGCGCTTAGAATTTCGCGTAATTCGAGGAGGATGGGACACCAGCTGGCGCAGGTTTCTCACCCTCCTCGGACTCCTC
>CAYSFT010000005.1:0-69114 GCA_964430755.1 uncultured Lachnospiraceae bacterium
ACACCGCTAAGTTCACCGGTATGGCTGCAAAGCAGATGAACGACGTTGTAACCGCGGTGGTATACAATGCAAACGGTCAGGTAATCTCCAACGCAAAGAGCGACAGCATCGAAACCTATGCAGTACGTATGCTCAACGGCAGCGCAGCAAGCAACAAGAAGCTCCGTGCAGTTTACGTTGATATGCTCAACTACGGTGCAGCAGCACAGGCTGAGTTCGACTACGACACAGCAAATCTTGCAAACCGTAACCTTACAGAAGCACATCAGGCATGGGCGACTGCATCTGTTGAAACAGTCAACAACAGAGTATCCGGAACAGGTTATGCAGGTTCAACTCTTACCCTTGCAGGTGAGATCCAGCTTGACCTCGTATTCCAGAACAAGGCAGTTGGTACAGATTACAGCGATCTCTATGCAGTAATCACTTACACCGACCACTATGGAAACGCTAAGAACTTCACCATTGAGGGCACAAGCTTCATTAAGTACGGCTCTTCAATGTGCCAGATCTCGATAACAGGTATGGCAGTTGCAGACTACAAGGCAGTAGTAAACTGTGTAGTATACAACTCCGACAACGAAGAAGTTGCAAATGCAGCGGACAGCGTAGAATCCTATGCTAACCGTAACTCTGCAAACCTCGGTGCAACCGTTGACACTATCGTTAAGTTCGGTGCATCGTCGTATAACTACTTCCACTAATTAAATAAACCCGGGTTTCGGCCCGGGGCATGGGTCCGAGAGGTGTAACATTCCCCTCGGATTTGTGCCCGAGGTCGAAGCGCGATCTCGAATGTGAGTTTAATCTACATAAATTAAGGAGGAGAAAATCTATGAAGAAAAGACGAATTTTGTCGTTTTTGCTTGCTGCGGTGCTTGCTTGCTCAAGCTTACCGATAACAGCGGCGGCAAACGGCGCACCGACAGCAGCATCTGTTGCCGGAATTTCGGAGGATGCCGTGTGGCTCGATGCTTCGGGCACCGCAATCATCGAGGTTGATGAAGCAGACAATGCTTTCGGCATCACCGAGTATATCCATGTTGAGGCAGGCGGTATAAAATCCGGCGATGTTATCACCGGCGGTGACGGCTTCTATTATACCGACACCACAAAAGCATTGACGGCAGGTAAATACAGAGTTTCGTTCTATGTTCGCTCGCAGGATATAAAGAATGAAACCCGTAACCCGGCACTCCGCCTTTCTATATGGGGCCCGAACAAGAGTACCAGTGGTTATACTGCCAATGGCTATGATAAATGGGGATGGAGAGAGATTGCATACAGCACTGCTGATGCTAAAAACTTCCCCGACAGCTATGAGTTCCAGCGCACAGGCTCTACCAGCAAGTCTTATAGAGCTGCTGAAATAACCGAGGAATGGACATACAAGAGCTATGACGTTACCCTCGATGCGGCTGAAAAACTTTACTTCAAAATCTTTACTTTCTGGGATGCAGAGGACGGCGTATCGTTTGATATTGCAAAGCTTTCGTTTGTAAATCTTGCAACGGGTGTGGAGTTTATCGGAAACGGTACTCTCTCAAAGCAGGATGGCAACCAGATAAGCGTTCCCGAATGGCAGGATGCTATCAGCTACAACACCACGGGAAACACTGCTTACATAACGACAGACGACGTCGCTTCGTTTAATGCCGGCAGTTATGCGATCGGCGGATATTTCCGTCTTTCCGAGATCAATATGAGCGGTACACGTACTGCAAATGTCTCGCTTTCCGCAATGAACGGTTCTGATGTTCTCAGCACATCAGAGGTGTCACTGACTCCTTCGTGGCAATATGTCAAATTTGATGTTGATATTGATGAGCAGGCAGATTCGCTGAAGCTTACAATTCCCGAGAGCGTTGATTTTTACGGTCTTGGCGTTACCGTTAATAAAACCACCGACCTTGTAACCGAAAGCGATGATTGGACCGATGAAAACGGCGACGGCATCAGCCTTGTCGACGAAGCGGGCAACGCCGCAGACATCACCGAGTATATCCACGTTGAAACCGGCGGCATAACCGTTGACGATGTTATCACCGGCGGTGACGGCTTCTACTATACTGACAATGCGAAGTCTTACGAGGCAGGAACATACCGTCTTTCGTTCTATGTTCGCTCGCAGGATATAAAGAACAAGACCCGTAATGCTGCACTTCGTATCGCCTTTGGCTCAAAGGAGCTCACTTCCGGATATCCGAACAGCTATACGTTCACACGCTCAACCGGCAGTACCACAACAAGAGCTGCCGAAATAACCGAGGATTGGACATTCAAGAGCTATGACATCGCACTTGATGCGGCTGATATACTCAAGTTCAGAATCTGGACGTTCTGGGATGCAGAGGACGGCGTATCGTTTGATATTGCAAAGCTTTCGTTTGTAAATCTTGCAACGGGTAAAGAGCTTGTTGACGGAAGCGGAGTCCTCACAAAACATGACGGCAAACAGATAAGCGTTCCCACATGGGAGAATGCAGTTACATATTACAGAACAGGTGATGCTGCTTCTGTAATCACTGACACTTCGATCGGTGTCGGCAAATATACCGTTACAGGTTATTTCCGTCTTTCCGAGATTGACATGAGCTCTGACGACCGCAGTAATGATATTACAGTTTCTGCGCTTATTAACGGTAACGTCAAGGCGTCCGACACGATGACTCTCTCAAACACATGGCAGAAGCTGAGCGTTGATCTCGACCTTAAATCGGGTGCAGATCAAATCAAGCTTACAATTCCCGAGAGTGTTGATTTTTATGGAATCGAATATATCCTCAAGGAAGCTTATTCCGATGTATGGCACGGCGCGAATGAGGACGATGTCGTCAGCATTGTTAATGAAGCGGACAACGAAGCCGGCATCACTGAGTACGTTCAGGTTTCAAACACAGATACAAACAACGGTGCAGGCGCGACATTTACCTGCAATTCACCGCTTTCCTCTGAAAAACAGTACAAGCTTTCGGTCTGGATGCGTACAATTCCGCAGATCAATATAGATGCAAATGCAAGAGTTGACAATTACCGTGATGACGGTGACCTTGACGTTCGTATCTTTGTTGATAAGGCATACAATAACGGCGGAAAAGCACAGCGCCTTGAAATTTCAAATATTGCATATGCAGGACCTCACAGCAAGAACTTCTTTGTTGGAAACACTGGCACAAGAGCTGCAAACGTAACCTCCGAATGGCAGGAATATACGATTGTGTTCACTCCCCAGCTTGACACAACTGCACTTTCGATATGCTTCACACGTCACTACAACGGCGTTGACGATATCGTACCATTTGACATTGCAAAGCTTTCTGTAACAGAGGTTGCAACAGGAACCGAGCTTATCACAGATGGCACATGGACAGGATATTCAAACGGTATAGTTAATGAAGTGCCTGCTCTGGAATATTTTAAGTCGGGAAATACTTCCTATATTTCGGCTGATGCCTCTGATTTAATGGCAAATACAACCCTTGAACCCGGCAAGTACGTTCTTTCGGGTAACTTCCAGGTTACCGAGTTTGACCACTCAAAGGTTACTATTAACTTTGACGGCAGTGTTCCGGGCGGTACAACAGACGGCTCTAAGACCAATACCGTCAGCGAGGACAACAATGTTATCGCAGTTCCGGTTTCCTTGATTGTAAACGGAAGCGTTCTGGCAGCCGATGAGATAACAGTTAAGGGCTCATGGAGCGAATGTGAGGCAGTGTTCGATATTCGCAAGCCCGTGACAATTTCGGAAGTTAAGCTCGATCTCCCGGCTTCGATTAATTTCTATGATATCAAGCTGACTTTGGGTGAAGCATATGAATATATCGACGAGTGGACCTCCAACGATGGCAATATCGTCAGCGTTGTTGATGAGAGTGACAATGCATTTGGCATCACCGAGTATATCCGCGTTGAAGCAGGCGGTATAACAGACGCTGACGGTGTTATCACCGGCGGTGACGGCTTCTACTATACTGACAATGCGAAGTCTTACGAGGCAGGAACATACCGTCTTTCGTTCTATGTTCGCTCGCAGGATATAAAGAACAAGACCCGTAATGCTGCACTTCGTATCGCCTTTGGCTCAAAGGAGCTCACTTCCGGATATCCGAACAGCTATACGTTCACACGCTCAACCGGCAGTACCACAACAAGAGCTGCCGAAATAACCGAGGATTGGACATTCAAGAGCTATGACATCGCACTTGATGCGGCTGATATACTCAAGTTCAGAATCTGGACGTTCTGGGATGCCGAGGACGGCGTATCGTTTGACATTGCAAAGCTTTCGCTTGTAAATCTTGCAACGGGCGAGGAGCTTGTTGACGGAAGCGGAGTCCTCACAAAACAGGACGGCAAACAGATAAGCATTCCCACGCTCGAAAAAGCAGAAACATATTTCAGCGCATCCGCGCCGAAAAACGGTGAAAACACTGCAATTTACAATGCACAGCCCGACGTAATGCTTGAGCCCGGACGTTATGAACTTTCGGGAATCTTCCGCCTCGGCGATTTCGATTTTACAGGCTCCAATCAGGTTAAGCTTTCCGCATTTGCAGGCGGTGCTGAGCTTACGGCAGTTGGCGGAACGGTAACTTCTGAATGGGCAGAGGTCAAGTTCACTCTTGATACTGTGGTGGAGATCAGCATGGCAGAGCTTAAGCTCGTGCTTGACGCAAGCCGTCCGCTCCACTTCAAGGATATTAGCCTTGAGCTTATTGAACGCCGTGTAAATCTTTCTGATGTAAATCCCGGCTTTATCGTAACGCTTCTTGCTCTTCGTGAATATCAGAAAAAGTACTTCACGAAGATGGATGTTATAAACGAAGTTCTCGATATTGAGACCGAAACGATCGGTGAGGCTGGATCGAACGAATATATCCATGTGTCGTCCCTCAACAATAACGCTTCGGGCGCGAAGTATTCCGATGCCGAGGTCGGTCTTTACAAGGATAAGACATATCTCTTAACCGTTTGGATGAGAACTCAGCAGCAGATCAATATTGATGCAAACGAGGATGCAGCCTCCTCCGGCGATAATAACATGGATATCCGTATTTTCATTGACGGTATTCTTGCCGGCAACGCGAGAATGGAAGCTTCCAACATTGCATACGCAGGTCCGTACAGTTCTAACTTCTTTGTCGGAACCGGCGGCACAAGAGGTGCAAATCTTTACGAAAATTGGCAGAAATACACCATTGTATTCAAGCCTCAGGCTGATACAACCAAGCTGAACATTTCTTTCCAGCGTCACTGGACCGGCGGCGAGGACATTGTTCCGTTTGATATTGACGGACTCTCCGTTGTTGAAATTGATCCTACAACAAAGAAGCCCATTACCGGCGAAAATCTCGTTAAGGACGATTTCACCAAATGGTCCGGTTATGACGGAAGTGAAGTCGCAGCTCTGACTCTTGAAACCGAAACAAGCTATTTCCGTGCAGAGCAGGGTATCGGTATGACCGACAAGGTTATAAGCGATATGACAGTTCTCAAGCCCGGCACTTATACAATTTCGGCAAAGGCACGCCTCACATACTTCGATCATGCAAAGGTTAAGCTTAATGGATCCGATGTCTTCTCGAACTTCAACAGTTCAACCATCTCGGCATATCTCGGCGAAGACCGTATATACACCGAAACAGGTAAGAAAAACATCAAGATAACAAGCAACTGGACAGATGTTGAATTTACATTCGAGGTTGAAAACGAAACCAAGATAGGATACTTAAAGCTCGTTCTTGACGAGAAGCTTAGCGTTGACTTCAAGGATGTTCGTGTCACCGAGGGCGGCATAGTTGCTCCCGAATCCGAGCGCGAGGTCGACAAGCCCGTTGATCCCAATAAGCCGGAGCCGCTTCCCGCAATAACCGAGGGTAACCTCATTGAGGGTGCGCTTGAGAAAGATCATATGCCTTATTGGGTGATCGGCGATCAGAAGCTCACACTCAAGACCGATTCAAACGGCGTTAAGTCGTTTATCGCATCAAATATCACAAGCAACTCCTTCGGCTTCACATA
Organism: uncultured Lachnospiraceae bacterium; assembly: GCA_964430755.1. GTDB lineage: Bacteria > Bacillota > Clostridia > Oscillospirales > CAG-272 > Flemingiibacterium. The sequence continues at coordinate 6,025 of CAYSFT010000005.1, forward strand.
TGAGCCCGGCTATCAGATCATGCCCGGTTCTTATCACTTCACAGGTGAATTCCGCACTGTAAATGAGGGCGAAACCACCTATGCACGTGTGGAAATCGGCGATGCTTACGCTTCAAGAAAGCTTAACAACAACTGGAGAACCATCGACCTTTATTTTGAGGTTACAGAGCCTACAGAGCTGAGCGTTAAGCTTCGCGGTGGTCCTATCGAGATAAATATCAACGATTATGAGTTCAGAAATATTTCTCTCACCGATATCAACTATCAGGAAATGAGCGTAAATCTTTATCCTGCAGGTGATTTTGAAAATATAGAGTCTGTCGGTGAGTGGATATTCGGTTACGGAAGCGGAAAGATTGAACAGGTAAGCGAGAACGGCAACAAGTTTATGCGTATCTCCAAGCGTTCAAGCTCCGATGTTCCGATAAGACTCAACAAGAGCATCAAACTTTTGGATGGCGAAACATATATCATTTCCTATGATATACGTACATCGAAGAAGGGCGAAACAATGAGAGTTCGTTCGTTCCTCGGAACTAACATTGGTCTTACCACTCCGTATGCAACGGATAATGCAAAGATCCTTTACACCATAACCGATGAATGGCTGCACGTTGAGCATACCTATACGGTTGAATCGGGAACGATGGACTTCGTATTCGACATCAAGGGCGGCCCCGGCGGCGATATTGACAACAAGAGCTTTGATGTTGATAACGTAAGCCTTGTAAGACTTGATCCGGAGGATATCATTGATCCTGTGACACTGCTTCCCACCGATCCCACTGCTTACAACACCGGTAACTTTGATGACGAAGCAACCGCAATGACAAATATCAGCATAGGAGCCGAAAAAGGTAAAGTAACATGGAGCAAGGACGAGGATGGTAACGGTTATCTCACCGTCAGCGACAAAATCGACAGCTATATTCCTCTTCGCCTGACTCCCGGATTTGCACTCACTGAAGGACAGAAATATAAGATTTCTTATGATATCCGTGCTTCTGTTGCAGGCGAATCCTTCAATGTACGTGCTTTTGTCAGCAAGGACGGAACAAACGGTTTGACTGTTGCAAATCCCGTTGACAATTCCGGCGTTCTTTACACAATAACAAACGAATGGATACACATCGAATCCACGTTTACAGCTCCCAAGCTTATGGAATTTATCCTTGAGATCAAGGGCGGACCTCGCGGTGAACCCGACAACAAGGCTTTCGACATTGATAATATCAAAATCGAGATTGCGAACTGATATCGAAAGGAATGGTGACAAGTATGAAAAAGAATAAAATTATTTCTGCACTGCTTACCGCGGCACTTGCTCTTTCGCTTGGCAGTACGGCTTTTGCAGAAGAGCTTGTAACAACACCCCAGACAACGCTTGCAGAAACAACCGAAGATAACGGAGAGTGGACACCACCGCTCTCCATCTCGGAGGCTCTTCCCGAGGATAATCTTCTCCTGAGAAGCGATTTCAATAACATGACGGCTAATAGAATCCTCGGCAACTGGGCTCTCAACGGTCAGTCAATGCTTTATCATGAGGATGAGAACGGCGGTTATCTGCAGACTACGGATATAATCGCCTGCCACACCGGCTTTGACTATTATCCTTCATTTGCAATTGACAAGGGACTTTATAAGGTTAGCGGATATTTCAGAACCGCACATGAGGGTCAAGTTTCGCGTATCCGCCTGCAGTTTCACAATCCGGAAAGTAAAATTATTTCCGGAACGACACGTGATATCAACCTCACAAACGAGTGGGTAAAGGCTGAATTTTATGTAAATCTCACCGACGATCTTTATTACATCCGTTTCCGCGGCGCACCGTATGAGGAGTTTGTTCAGGATTACTGTATAGATAATCTTTCGGTGGTTAAGATCGATTCAATCCCTGCGGATGCTCCGACAACAATAGGTGAGTCCATTGAGCCGAGAGATGCACTTGTTTCCATGCTTGACGTTCCGATTATCATGTGGGATCCCGCAAACGAGGAAAAATATACGGTCAACGGCATTATCATCAACCATGATAACACCGACTTCCTTGGCAAGATCGACTCTAACAACTGGGATGAGCAGGATATTATTGACTATGCAAAGCAGTGGGCAGGTTCACACGTCACCGATTATTTTATAAATGTCGGCAGCAGTGTTGGCGGGGTCAACTATCCTTCGGATGAAATTTGGGACTATCTTGACGATTATTATACCCTCGACGATCCCTCACAAGCAAGCAGCGTCCTTTCGGCAGTATATAAGCTTGACGAGGTCATGGGAACCGACTATATAGGCCTTTGGCATGACGCCTTCAGAGAGGTTGGAATCAACCCCTGGCTTTCTTACCGCATGAATGACGTTCATGACCATGGAACTCTTTATGCACAGGGCGGTGTATCCTACTTCCACAAGATTCCGGATGCATATCGCCGCGAGTTTTATCGTAAGGATCTGTATGTTGGTTATTACGGTTATGCACCGGACTACTCCTATGATGAGATCCGTAAAGATATGTTAAAGACCATAAACGACGGTCTTAACCGCTATGACACATACGGTATCGAGCTTGACTTTCAGCGTGAGATCTGGCTCTTCCATCCGGGCGGAGAATATAAGGGAATCGAGATCATGAACCAGTTCATGCGCGATCTGGACGCTCTTATAGCTATCTATGAAGAAAAATACGGTCATGAGATCAAAACCGCTGTCCGCGTTGCTTCCGATGTTCAGACCAACTTCGATTTCGGTCTTGACGTTGTGAAGTGGGCACAAGAGGGAACAGTTGACCTCGTAACCGTTACTGCAAGATGGGCAACCACCGATAACGATATGCCGATCGCACTCTGGGATACTCTGCTTACACCTTATGGCGTTGAGCTTGCGGCAGGCGTTGACTGGATGAATAACAAAACGCATCCGAACGCAAAGAAGAGTGGCGGTCATCATTTTCAAACCATGACGGGCTTTGCCGCAAACGCTTTTTCGCAGGGGGCGGATAAGGTTTATCTCTTTAACTATTTCAAGACCACTAAGGATATTAACGAAAATTATAAGTTCAATATAAACAGCGATGTCCTGCAGGTCAACGGCAACAGCTCTGCTGTTTGGAATCTTATTACAACTATTGGTTCGTATGACAAGCTGATGGAATATAACAGAAGAAATGTTCTCACCTATAACGATATCAAGCAATCCTGGGCAAACTACAATGCGCAGCTTCCCGAGGAGGTGAGAGTGGGAGCGATTTCGACTCTCAGAATCCCCGTTGGCGATGTTGTTGAAGGCTCTAAGCTTACGCTGAAATTTTCTTCCAATAAGGAGGATGTCTTTGATAATCCCCCGATTGTGTATGTAAACAGCGAGCTTTGTACGTATACCGGAAAAGAAACGTGTAAGGGTGATTTTACAGAGTACGATTTGCTTTGCTATGATATTCCTGCGGCGGCACATGATGCTACATATATGGTAATCGAGATTTATTCAACCGAACTTGCTTTCACTATCGATCATGCTGAGGTATATGTAGATGTTACCGGAGTAGACTTTACCAAATAAAACAAAAATAGTGCATGGGTGTTTCTTACCCGTGCACTGTTATTAGAGAAAGGAAAAAAGATGAAAGGTATTATTATAAATCAGGATACCGACGGAATTTTTTGGGGATTCAAAGAAAAATATCCGACTCTTGAAGAAATTAAAGATTTCCCGAAGGAATTTGCCGGCACTCACGTTACCGATTATTTTATCAATGTTGCATCGGAAACAGTCACGTATCCCTCGAAAAAGCATACCGATATCCTTGAAAAATATTATCGCAAGGAAGAGAACGGTATGCCGGTTGACTATTCGGAAGATATGAGCGGCAAAGCGGCAAAATATGTTTTTGAGGAGCTTGGTACCGATCACAACAAGCTTCTTATAGACGGCTTCAGAGAGGTTGGCATAAATCCTTGGATCTCATTCCGCATGAATGATTTTCACGATAAGAACCTGCCGACAGCTATGGGTTTTTCCGATTTTTACTATGAGCATCCCGAATACCGCAGAGTAAAATTCCATCCGGAGTTTATGGTAAACTGTGGCGATAACAGCTTTGACTATTACTATGACGAGGTTCGTGAATTCTATCTCGGCATTATCGACGAAGCTCTTGAGCGTTACGATGCTTACGGTATCGAGCTTGATTTTCAGCGTGAGATCGAGGTTTTCGGCTTCGGCCGTCACTTCGTCGGAATTGATATAATGAACGCCTTCATGCGTGAGGTTGATAAGCTTACTCATAAGTATGAGGCTATATACGGACATCAAGTCAAGGTTGCCGTCCGTGTTGCTCCCGATATACAGACGAATTTTGACTTCGGTCATGACGTTATGCAGTGGGTGCGTGAGGGAATCGTTGATATGGTCATTCCTACGGGACGCTATGAATCGACCGACATGGATATGCCGATAAGACTTTGGTCGGGACTTTTGAAGCCGTATGGAGTTGAGCTTGTCGCCGGAATGGAGCAGGGCATACGTCCTCACTTTGCACACCGCAATGTCGGACGCACCATCGAAACCTTTGCGGCATTCACGGCAAACGCATATGCTCAGGGCGCAGATAAGGTTTATTTCTACAATTATTTCCGCCGCCGTGCGGATGAGCGCTTTGACAGAGAAGCACCGTTTGTAACCGAGCCTACTCCTCACTGCGCTTCATTACCGATTTACTGGACTATCATCAACACAATGGGTGATCCCGACGCGGTGCAAAAGCTTAACCGTCGCCACATAATCACCTGCAAGGACCGTTTTCCGTTTTGGAATCACTGTGGCGGCGACGGCAGACAGCTTCCCGTTCAGACGGGACGTACCATCAGCTTTAAGATAAGCGTTGGTGATATACCCGAGGATGCGGATGTTATAGTTCATATCGGAATCGTTGATGGCGATAAATTAAAGGAAGCACCGCGCCTATTTATAAATTCCGAGCCTGCGGAATATCTCGGATGCGAATACAATGAAACATATTCAAACGAAAGTGTGCTTCTCGCGTACCGTGTTCCGAAGAATGTTCGAAATTTAAAGGTGATTTGTCCGTTCGTTATCACAAATGAGCCTATCGACATCAGATATGTTGATGCTTACGTAATTGTAAGCTGAATATGAATACCCTGCTGCACTTCGAACCCATAATGGGACGACGGTAACAGGGTATATTTTTTTGATTTTTTTCGATCACCTCTTGAAATTTTTGCATTTATTTGGTATAATTATTGTTGATTTTAAATACGGTCTGAACTTTCTTTTCGCGCAAGTATAAATCTCCTCGTTTTACAGATACTATTGTCGTAGCATTTGTTTACAAAAGGAGATTATATATATGAAAGCAACAGGAATTGTTAGACGCATCGACGACCTCGGTCGTGTCGTTATACCAAAGGAGATTCGCCGCACTCTCCGCATCAAGGAGGGCGATCCGCTCGAAATTTTTACCGACCGTGAGGGCGAAGTTATTTTCAAAAAATATTCACCCATAGGCGAGCTTAACGCCTTTGCCGCACAGTATGCCGAAACCCTTTACCGAATTGCCGGTATGGCGGTTGTTATCTGTGACCGCGACGCGGTTATTGCTTGCGCAGGACTTCCCAAAAAGGAGTACCTTGACAAAAAACTCTCGCAGGAGCTTGAGGAAATCATCGAAGGACGCGGCAATTACCGTTACCTCGATGGTTCACAGCCTGTGAAGATCACGTCAGATTCGGGCAGTGCCGCCATCTCGTGCGCAATGCCAATCATCGCTGACGGCGACCTTATCGGCTGCGTTGCATCGGTTCATATACCTGACTCCGATCCGGTTGAGGGTGACGTTGAAAACAAACTTGTGGGAACTGCTGCGGCATTTCTCGCAAAGCAGATCGAGGCGTGACTATGAGACCGATTAACAGTAATGATAAACCCAAAGTGAGAGTTCTGCGCTCTGCGACAGATTCTTTCCTTGGCGCATATCCTTTTCCGAGCGGTGCAGAGTTCCCATCAAAATATCCCTGCGAGGATGCTTTTCTTCATGGCTCGGTTGCTTCAGCCTCCGATTGTACCGGAATCGCAGTTGTACCTCCCGAAACCGAGGAGGAAGCTGAGTCGCTCATGGCTATAAAGGACGTTCCCGTTACAAGTGTTGACGGCGACGGCGTTATACCTGAAAAGAACTGATTTTAAATTTTGCGCATACGATGTTATATGCCGTATGCGCTACATAATTGCCTAAGGAGTCCATCATGAAATTAACCTATAAGCACACATTGATATCCTGTTATGGGTGCTTTATTATCCAATCTATCGTAAACAATTTAAGTCCGCTTCTGTTTGTTACATATTCAAAGGAATTTGCAGTTTCACTTGATCAGATAACCCTGCTTATATCGTATAATTTTATCGTGCAGATGATAGTTGATATGATCGGCGTTAAATATGCACACAGGATCGGTTACAGACGCGGCATGATGATTGCACATATTGCATCATTTCTCGGTCTTACGGGACTTGCGCTGTTTACTGCACTTTGGCCGCCGTTCATAGGTCTTCTTATCGCGACAACGCTTTGTGCGCTCGGAAGCGGTTTTATCGAGGTGCTTGCAAGTCCGATAGTTGAAGCACTGCCGCTCGGCGAAAAAAGTGCGGCGATGAGTCTCTTGCATTCCTTTTACTGTTGGGGACACATTGCGATAGTTCTCTTGTCAACGCTCTTTTTTACAGTTATAGGCGTTGAAAATTGGCGTATTCTCGTTGTGCTGTGGGCGCTCATCCCGGCATTTAACGGTGTTTTATTTGCATTTGTACCGCTGCAGGCACTGAAGGGGGACGCCGAAAAGCAAGGCTCATTTTTCGCGTTGTTCAAGCTTAAGGGCTTTCCGCTTTTCCTTATTTTGATGATATGCGCGGGCTCAATGGAGATGGGGCTTGCACAATGGTCATCGCTCTTTGCCGAAACGGGACTCGGAGTTTCAAAAACGCTCGGCGATCTCCTTGGACCATGTATGTTCGGATTTATGATGGCACTTGCAAGAACCTTTTACGGTGTACGCGGTGCAAAACTGAATCTGAACCGATTTATGAGTGTTTGTGCAGTAGGAATCCTGGCAAGCTATTTGATCTGCGTTTTTGCTCCTCATCCCGTAATTTCGCTTATTGGGTGCGGTCTTACAGGGCTTTTTGTCGGCATATATTGGCCGGGAACGCTAAGTGCTGCCAGTCGTCACATACCAATGGGCGGCACAACTATGTTCGCAATGCTCGCACTTGCAGGGGATGTTGGATGCTCACTCGGTCCGGGACTTATCGGATTTGTTTCCGAGCGTGTTAACAGTGACTTGGGACTTAAAGCAGGCATACTCAGTGCGGTCGTGTTCCCGATAACCGCGTTTGTCTTGCTTCGTATTATACGCGGTAATGGCAAATCTGCCGATGCCTCACTAAAGAGCGAAGAATGAGCGGTTTTTACTCTTTTTGACAAGAAATGTAAATAAAACATTAACTCCCTCGTTTTATGGAACAAACGGGGGAGCTTTTGCGTCATATAGACAGAAAAACACATAGGAGGCTGTTTTATGAAACACGTTAAATTCTTATCTGTAGTCCTTGTGCTTGGAATCATGCTATCCACAGTGTCTTGCTCCCGGTTTAAGGACGAGCCTGATTTTGAGGATAATTACAATGAAACCGCTGATGACACCACGGAAACGGTCGATCCGCTTGATTTGCTTCTGTCGCCCGGGGACACGGGTATTCCGAGCGCTTATTCGGACGAGGTAAATGTCCTTGGCGATAATCTGCAGATTTACGATTGTAACGATGATTTTTGCTCTATAGTATATAATGAATCCGGCGCATGGATGTTCGACCAGAAAGCTATCAAGGTGACACCGCTTGTCGATCTTGAAGCGATGATAGCCGATGCTGATCCGACGGGACGCGGCAGGGAATATTTCAAGGATGTAACGATCTCGTATAACTTTGTTGAGCGTGACGATGTTGAGATTCGGATAGAGTTCACTGTAACCTCAAATACCGCTGATGCGTATTTTAAGGTTTACGGTTACTACACGCTGTTTGAAGAGGGCGAATATCTTATCGAGGACTATAAACGCGGAGATTTTCGCGGCTACTATATTGAAGAAACAGTCTACCCCGGAAGCGATGAACCGATAGGAATTTACGATATTTCCAACTATGCAAGACTCGGTATATATGAAGACAATCGCCTATTTCAAATTGCAAAAGCGATAATCGAAAACGATGTTCGCGAACTTGAGAGCCTGAATTTTCTCGAAGAAGGCATACTTTCCGATTGGGAGGGAATGGTTATCTCCGAGTATGAGATTATCCGTGACAATCCGACGTCGCCGTATCTTGATTACCTGACGCTGAATATTACTGTAACTGAAAGTAATGTCGAGCGTTATCCGGCAGGAGAATATGTCGTTACGTTATCAGAGGGAGTGGATTTAACTATTGATATAAAGCCTGCATCTGAAGTTGGTACAGATTATGTCCTGACCGAAGCGGCACGGTGGTTAGCTCCGCTTGCCGAGCATTTTGGCGGATTTGTTACCGCAAACGCTGACAGTTCCACACATTCCTTGACGGATCTCTACCTTTACCAAACAAGAGTTGTCGGAACAGAACCGAGCTACGAGGAATTTATAAGCTTCGCCGAGGACTGCTTCGGAATTAAGATAAAGAGCGGCGATGTTTCACGTGCCGAGATCGAAGCTCACGGCGGACACGGCTTTGGAACGAGTCTTTGCGAGATATCGGGCGGTATCCCCGAGGACGGTGTTTGCCATGTAACTGTGACGTATTTCGCAGATCCGATGAAATCTGTGGTGGCAACAATTGACGAATATGAGCTTGTAAAAATCGGCGACGGCGTTTGCAAATACAAGATTAAAAGTGCAGAAAGAACATACGACACTGATCTTGATATTTGCGGCTGGAGCGCTTGATTTGTGATACTTTTTTAAAGGAGTCCTTCGGGGCAATGTCATTTAGATAAGACTGTGCAAGTTTAGATAAATAAAAAATTGAAAGGCATCTCGACTATAATTACAATCGAGATGCCTTTTTTCTTGTTACGGATTATTCGAACCGTGCAAGCACGAGCTTCTTCAATGTAACGAAGCGTTCCTCTTGACTTAGCGGCTGAATTTTTTCGTCTGATAATTTATCAAGCAATATCTTTTCGACAATGTTGCGCGGAAGATATGTTCTGATTTCTGTCTCTCGAACAAGCGGAGAAGTAATTCGATCTGCATGACAAATTTTTTCATCCGGATATTTATCGCATAGATTCAGATAATACATTATAGAATTCTCTATTTCTTCCATTGCCTTTTCCTTATCTCCGACTGCAAGATATGCTTGTGCTAACAAGATATAACAATCACCGGAATCAAAATCATGATACGGAGTAGGACATTCATCTTTGAAAATTGCTTTCATGATTGCGAAGAATGTCTTATATACCTCAATTGCATCCAAGTATTTCCCACAGTTATAATATGCCTTGCCAAGCCTCGCCGTATGATCTTCCAATGCCTGCAGGGAATAATCAATATCCGTACACAAATACTTTGCCGCACGCTCAAAATTACCCATATATTCGTTGACGATTGCCATAGTGGAATACAGCGTAAAATCGGTGCGTACGGGAAATTGGCGAGCTTCTTGTGTAGCTAGGGCGAAATTTTGATTTGCCGAATACAGAAACACCAGATTTTGTCGCGCTGACATAACATCTGTAATGTTTTTTGAATGTTCTATGATATAATTTGCTTGTCTGACAGTTTTTGCTATGATTTCCTCTGAACGCTCACTTGCATACATTCCTTCATTATCAGGCATGGAAAGTGCTGAGCCCAGCCGCATACAGTTGTACATCAAAATAAGATTGTTGGGATACTTTTTCAATCCTTCAAGCAAGGTATCGTATGCGGCAAGATAGGAATCCAAATTTCTGTACTTTTTTAATTTCTCCGCATTTTCTACAATATCCCATGCTTCCTCATTTTCTGTTGTGTCCGCAAGTCCAAACAATACATCCGTACTGACCTCAAACACAGATGCAAGTGGTACGATTTGTGAAATATCCGGCATTCCCGTATCATTCTCCCATTTTGAAACAGCTTGAAATGTGACGCCGATATGCTCTGCAAGTTCTTCTTGCGTAAAACCTCGATCTCGGCGAAGACGGCGTATGATCTGTCCCATTGTTTCCTTCATGAGTGACTCCTCCTAATGATTCGTTTTTCGGTACCGTACATATATTATCTCATACAATCACAATAAAAAGAAGCGACTTAAAAATGAAGCGTACTCAACGTTCCGTTGAAATTATTATATCACACATACGATAGAAAATCAAATCTTATACCAGATCGTTCGTTGCGAAATATAAAAGCTTTACTTTATTTTTCCTGAAATTTGTATTTACTAAAACCAATCTTTTTGCAGTTTGGTTTCGCATACGATCTCATATAAAACATTAAAAATGCACCTTTTTTGAACAGGAGTATATCCACCGCGCGAATAATCCACGGCGGCTGATATGCTTCTTGTATTTCGGGATAGTCACATTTTTTCTCAAATTCTATATGCTGTTTTTTAGTAAAAGTCAAAAGTTTTTAGTATAAGAATTTATATAAAAGTATGGCACAATTCCGATAAGGTGGCTTGTTTTTGCCCCAAACAGCGAAAAACGGCTTTTTTGAAGAAATATCATGCTCGTACTCAATAAGTAAATTCACCGAAAGATTCTCCGTCCCAAACGGATAGGAACGATGTATGTAGCGCTTTTATGCATATCTAAACAGTCGCCAGAAGAAAAACAAGGGCAAACCCGAAGATTTACCCTTATCTAAACTTGTACCTACTTATCTTAATGACATTGCCTTCGGGGCTTCTTTTTTATTTCAAAAATAAGATATTTTTTCGTTTTTGCTATTGTAATTTTTAAAGATGTGATGTATAATAATACTGTATGACTATGTTTTGAGAGGATAACTTAATGAACATCGGTATAATCGGCTTTGGTGCGATGGGGAAAACTGCGGTATATCGCTCGTATACATCAAAAAAGGCAGAGGACTGCACCCCTGTAGCATTTTAACTATTAAAATTTAAGGAGAACACCAATGATAAACAATATGCGTGTTATCGGACTCACAGGCGGCACAGGTGCCGGAAAGGGTGAGGTTTCACTTTGCTTCATGTCGCACGGAATAAAGAGTCTTGACACCGATAAGGTTTCACGTGAAGTATGTCTGCCCGGAAAGGCTTGCCTTTGTGAGCTTGTTGAATATTTCGGAGAGGGAATACTTCTTTCTGACGGTAAGCTTGACAGACGCGGACTTGCGGAGCTTGTTTTCGGTGAGGAAGACTCCGAAAAGCGCGAGATCAAGAAAAATGCGCTCAACCGCATCACTCACCGTCATATTATTGATGCTATCAATGAGTGGCTCAACGAACGTGAAAAAGCCGGCGACACCGTTGCCGTCGTTGATGCGCCGCAGCTTTTTGAGTCGGGCTTTGACCGCCACTGTGATTACATAGTTGGAGTTATCGCAGATGAAAAGGTACGCATCCGTCGTATCATTTCGCGCGATAACATATCGGAAGATACCGCAGAAAAGCGTATACGCTCGCAGAAATCGAATCAATTCTTTATGGATTCCTGTGATTTCATCGTTTACAATAATTCGGGTATAGATGCCCTCGAGTGTCAGGTTGAGCATATCCTCGAAAAGATCAATTATTTTGCGTAAGCTTATAATTTTTACAATTATTGCCGCCGTTCTCATTGCAGGCTCTGTCGGCGTTTTTACCTTTATAGATTTTCTTCATGAGCAGATGGATCTTCAGCGTTATCCCATAAAGTACAGTGAGATAGTTGAGAGCTGCGCACGTGAATACGGTGTTCCGAGAGAAATGGTTTATGCCGTTATTCACACCGAAAGCAATTTTGATGAGACTGCACTTTCGAGTGTCGGCGCAAAGGGACTCATGCAGATAATTGACGAAACCAATGAGTGGATAGCCTTTCGAACCGGCGAGGATGCTATGACTGACAGGATATTCGAGCCGTCACTTAACATCAGGCGCGGAACGTGGCTGCTGTCATATTTATACGAGGAATTCGGAGCATGGGAGGAAGCTCTTGCGGCTTATAATGCAGGGCTTGGACGTGTGCGCGGCTGGCTTGACGATCCTGCGATAAGCTCGGATGGCGTTAAACTTGACCGCATACCTATCGGTGAAACCTCTCTGTATGTTGAGCGAGTTATAAAAGCGGCGGAAAAATACCGCGAATTATATTTTGAATAATTAAAAAGGAGATATAAAATGGACGAAAAGACACAAGGTCAGCTTCTTTCTGAAAAGCTGGTCTACAAAAACAAGAGCGCATTCGAAACAAAGAATGCAGACAAGGAAACGGTTACTGCTTACTGTGAGGGCTACAAGAAGTTCCTCGATAACGGTAAAACCGAGCGTGAGGTCGTAACCGAGAGCATCGCCATGATCGAAAAAGAGGGTTACAAGCCCTATAAGATCGGCGACAAGCTCGAGCGTGGCGGAAAGTATTACCTCAACAATCGCGGCAAGAGCCTCTTTATGTTCAGAATCGGAAGCGAATCTATCGAAAACGGTATTCGTATCACCGCTTCGCATATTGACTCTCCGAGAGTTGATTTTAAGCCGCAGCCTCTCTTTGAGGACAGTGAGCTTTCTTTCTTCAAAACTCATTATTACGGCGGAATCAAGAAATATCAGTGGGTTGCAACACCTCTCTCGCTTCACGGCGTTATCTGCAAGCCTGATGGAGATGTTACAGTCTGCATCGGTGAGGATGAAAGCGATCCTGTATTCTATATCACAGATCTCGCGCCTCATCTTGCGCAGCTTCAGTATCAGAAGCACGTCGGCGATGCTATCACGGGCGAACAGCTCAACGTACTCGCGGCAAGTGAGCCTTACGATGATGAAAAGGTTTCCGATAAGGTTAAGCTGACTGTGCTCTCGATGCTTAACGAAAAGTACGGCTGTACCGAAGCAGACCTCATCAGCTCCGAGCTTTGCGCTGTTCCTGCAACAAAGGCACGTGACATCGGCTTTGACCGCTCGATGATCGGTTCTTACGGTCACGATGACCGCGTTTGTGCTTATCCGTCTATTACGGCTATGCTTGAATCCGAGGAGTCACCTCACACTCTTCTTAATATCATCGCGGATAAGGAAGAGGTTGGTTCAGACGGCGTTTCGGGTATGCAGTGTGCACTTCTTGCAGACCTTATCGAGGAGATCGCACTTGCTCTCGGCGGTAATCCGAGGGTGGTACGCGCAAACTCCAAGTGTCTGTCGGCTGACGTTAATGTTGCTTATGACCCGAATTTCCCCGAAGTGTTTGAAAAGCGCAATACCGCTTATCTTAATCACGGTGTTGTTCTTTCGAAATACACCGGTGCACGCGGCAAGTCCGGTACATCCGATGCGGCGGCAGAGTTTGTTTCGTTTGTAACGAATACTTTCAACGAAAACGGTGTTGACTGGCAGATGGCAGAGCTTGGCAAGGTAGACCTCGGCGGCGGCGGAACTGTCGCGAAGTTTATCGCAAACAACAACATAGACGTTATCGACCTCGGCGTTCCGGTTATTTCCATGCACGCTCCTTATGAGCTTGTTGCGAAAAATGACGTTTACATGGTACACAAAGCCGTTAAGGCATTTTATAAATAATTTTGGAGGAGTAAAAAAATGAACGAGATTCTTAAGAAAATAGGACTTTACGGTATTGTACCCGTAGTTAAGATTGACAATGTTGATCAGGCTGTACCGCTCGCACGTGCACTTTGCAAGGGTGGACTTCCCGTTGCGGAGATCACCTTCCGTACCGCTTGTGCGGCTGAAGCTATCAAGCTTATCACAACCGAGTTTCCGAATATGCTCGTTGGCGCAGGAACTGTTCTTACACCTGAACAGGCTGATGCGGCAGTTGCGGCAGGCGCAAAGTTTATCGTTTCTCCGGGACTTAATCCCAAGGTAGTTAAACACTGCACAGAGATCGGCGTGCCGATAACTCCCGGTTGTGCTAATCCTTCCGATATCGAAGCGGCACTTGAGCTCGGACTTGACGTTGTTAAGTTCTTCCCGGCAGAAGCGGCAGGCGGACTTCCCATGATCAAGGCTATGAGCGCACCTTACGGCAACCTCAAATTCATGCCGACCGGCGGTCTTAACGAGTCGAACATTCTCTCTTATCTCAAGTTTGGTAAGATCCTCGCTTGCGGCGGAAGCTACATGGTATCCGCTGACCTCATGAATGCAGGCGAATGGGATAAGATCACCGAGCTTACACGTAACGCTGTAATGCAGATGCTTGGCTTTGAACTTAAGCACGTTGGCATTAACTGCGAAAATAAGGAGCAGGCAGGCAAGGCACTTTCGCTTATTGAAACCATGTTCGGCTTCGCAGGTAAGCACGGTAACAGCAGTGCGTTTGCAGGCAGCGGTATTGAGCTTATGTATGAGCCTTACCTCGGTACGAACGGTCACATCGCTATCGCAACAAACTTCCTTGATCGTGCTATATTCTACTTTGAAAACATGGGCGTTAAGTTTAACGAATCCTCGAAGAAGTATGATGCGAAGGGTAACCTCGTCGCAATTTACTTCGCTGACGAAATTGCAGGCTTTGCCTTCCATCTTGTGCAGAGTAAGTAATCAGTAAATAAGAAACGGAGCTGTTCAACTCAAATATGGACGGCTCCGTTATTGATAAAGAGGGGAAATTACTATGAAGAATCTTGAAAACAAGGCGGCTGTTTTCGTTTTGCTTGGGCAGTCTAATGCGGTCGGTCACGGTATTCCGATGAAGGATGAGGACAAGATAACCGAGCCGTTGAAGAATGTTTTTGGTCTTGGTCGCAAGCTTAACCAGAGCTTCGATAATGACACACTTAACTGGACGGGATATATGAGTGCCGGTATGAATCTTGCGGAGGAACAGGACGATACATATTCGGTTGCAAACTACCTTGCAAAGCTGTGGCAGGATGAGATTGATGCAGGCGCTGAACTTCCCGACCTTTTCATCATACAAATCGCGATAGGCGCGCAGGGAATAACCGAGGGATATATGTGGAACCCCGAATACAAAAAAACGCTGATTCCCGGCAAGCTTGGAACCGTTAACATATCACTGTATCCGTACACACTTCATATACTTTCGCTTGTCGAAGAAAGTCTTACAAAAGTGGGTAAGACTGATATGGATATAAAAATCCATTGGCGCGGCGGAGAGAATGATACAACTGCTTCTGAAGAACTTCTCAAATCAACGCTCAAAGATACATATAACACTATCTTCGGCGGAGTTTATCAGTCACTCGGCGAAAGGGCAGATACGGTTATACACAGATTAGTCTGCCGCGACAGATGTATGGATCTCGATCCCACGGGTGCAAAGGCTGAGCGCATGGATTATGTAAATACTGTATTTGAAGATCTGGCACTGGAAAACGCGAATATCTCGCTTTTTGATGTGCGCAATGCGCCGCACTATATTCCCAATATGCGAGGAAACGGTATCTTCATCGAAGACGTCGTTCACTACACTCCCGAAACAAACAAATGGGTCGCAGAGGAGATTTTGAAAAACTATAAATAACTCACGCTGTGAGACTACTGCACAAAGCTTATATTGTAAGATACAAAAAACGCATGGTGATATTTTTTGCTTAAGCAAAAGGATCGAAAGCGAGCAGGGGTATAATATGAAGTATACGATAGAAAATGAACATATAGTTCGCATAAAAATACCGTTTGCGGACATTTATACCTCGGTTTACATAATAAAAACGGATGTTGGCGCGATGCTTTTTGACACTGCCTCATGTGACGCTGACGTGGATAATTATATATTACCCGTTATGCGAGAAATGGGCATTACCGAGGCAATGCTAAAATATATTTTTGTTTCACACGATCATGGTGACCACTGTGGTGGGCTTCGGCGCTTAGTTGAGGGATTCCCGTATGTCACCGTAATATCACGAGCGGAATCGTTGAAAGACAAGTATTCAGGTAATGTGGTTATTATTCCGTCTGACGGTGACTGTTTTATGGACGTGTTCAGTGTTGTGACAATACCGGGACATACATCTGACAGCACTGCAATTTTCGATAAACGTACAAATACGTTAGTCACCGGAGACTGTCTGCAGCTTTGCGGCGTATACGGATCGGGTGCATGGGCTGCGAATGTTATTTTTCCGTTTGAGTATGTTGATGCTCTGAAGAAAATCTCTATGATGGAGATAGACACGATTCTTGCTTCACACGATTATCATCCGTACGGTTTCAAGGCTCAGGGCAGAGAAGAAGTGAAGCGTTACATCTCAATCTGCGCCGAAGCAATGGATTTTATTAAATGTCTTATCGTCGAAAATCCGACTGCGAGCGATTCTGAGATAGCGGAAGCTTTCAGTACAAAGGGACTTCCAAAGCTTTCCACGCAGGTTATAGTGTCTATGAGACAGGCGATAGACAAAGGATTTTGAAATAAAGCGCAGTTACACTTGATTTTTCTCGGATGTTATGATATAATTAGCATATCAAATCTCGGAGGATCAATATGCAAAAAAAGAAAAAACTCCCCGAATCGAATTGCGAAACCTGCGAGTTTTACGATTGGGATGAGGATATGCAGGAAAACGTCTGTATCGCAAATCTTGACGAGGATGAATTTTACCGTATGATGTCAAGTCCCAGATGCCCGTTTTACAAATACTATAACGAATATAAAAGCGTTCAGAAGCAGAACTGAAAACAGGCTGTTGCATTAAAAGTATATTGCATAAATATTCATTTTGTAGGGGCGGATAATATCCGCTCGCGGGAGGCTGATAGCCTCCCCTACATCAGAATTATTGTTTATGCGATAAAATCTCTGCGGTTTATATTTTGTTTATGCGAGTCCGTTTTTCTTTAAAAGATCATAGCAGTAAAGGAACACGCCGGCGCTCCATCCAAGCATCGTGGGAGTTTCGTAGTGAGCTTCGATCGTCGCCGCGACCGTTCCCTTGATGACATCGTATTTTTCCCAAAGGTTGCCGGTTTCATCAAATGTTGATGCCACGAGCTTTGCATACTTTTCTGCGATGCGGAGCGCATCGTCTGTCTTGCCGTAATTGAGAAGACCTTGAATCGTTATATGATGTAAACAAGCCCAGCCGTGAGGATAATCCCATTGAAGATTCAGAAGATCGTCACGTTTTTCGCAGGCGGCAAGTCCGTATTCTGTTTCGAGAACGGAGAGTGCTTTCATGATCTTATCTGCCTGCTCATCGGTTGCAAGTCCGGTAAAGAGCGGATAAAATGTTCCGACAGATACTATGCCGTTGTGCTTGCCTGTTTCATAATTGATATCGTCGAAAACTTCGAGATCATCATTCCAAAGAAGCTCGTTTACCTTTTGGCGGCGTGCTTCTGCGCGGTTATTCCAGAGCTTGACATCATCCGCTTTACCGAGCACCTCCGCGAAATATGCCGCATTCTTTTCGAGCGCATAAAGTAAGCTTGCAAGGCAGATTGGCGCGGTCTTGTGTGCTGTGAAACCGAAACGGCTGGAGCAGTCCCATCCGCATTCACAGAGCGCGAACATACTCTTGCCCCATTCAAGCTGTGTTTTCTTATCTTCGGGAAGCTCAACTACGAATCTGCGGCAAAGATATTCGGCGAACTCAACAAGTCTGCCCTCATCGGTGACATTTGCTGTATAGAAGTTGAGACCGCTATTGGTTTTACGCTTGGTTTCCCAGAAGTCATACTCGATGCAGAGAGCAGGGTATACCTTGTTTTCAAGCCAGTCCTTGTCACCGGTAACGTCGAACACCTCGCGTGCCATTAACGAGAAAAACGGCGGCTGACTTCTGTTTAATGAGCGTGTGGCACTGAAGTTGGGGATCAAACCGTATGTATTAAGCAGATAGATCATATTGTCAACGTTGTTTTTTGCCTGGTCGATCATTCCCGAGAGTATAAGTCCGACATTGGCGAAATATGTGTCCCAATAATACATTTGATTAAATATATTGTTTATGGACGGAACAGTGTACGGATAGGGAAGCGCAAGACGCTCACCCTCAGCCTCATGCGGCGGTTTTACTGTACCGTTCCAGTTTTCTTTGATGAATTTTTCGATTTTTGCGTACATTGGGATTCTCCTCGCAGTTAAAGTTTAAGTATAAAGCAAGAGTATTATAGCACGGAAGTATTGGGAAGTCAATAGCATTTATGATACAAAATATCAATTTTGATACTGTAAAATTCAGAGGAAAAATTTATTTGTCAGACGTGCAAATTTAAGCATGAAAAAAGCTCGAAAACGTTTATGTTTCCGAGCCTTTTCTTTGGCGGAGAAGGAGAGATTTGAACTCTCGCGCCGGTTTAAATCCGACCTACACCCTTAGCAGGGGCGCCTCTTCGGCCAACTTGAGTACTTCTCCATGATACCGAACCAAATATTCAGTTAGTGCAGACAAAATGGCGGAGAGAGTGGGATTCGAACCCACGGCTCCCTCGCGAGAGTCACCGGTTTTCAAGACCGGCTCCTTAAACCGCTCGGACATCTCTCCGTTTTTGAGATGCTTGCTGTCTGCAACATAAATATGATACCACAAAACAAAATGCTTGTCAAGGGGTTTTCGTAAAAAAAATAAAAATACGAAAAAATACGCACTTAAAAAATAATTTACACAAATTTTCAAAAACCTCTTGCAATTGGAGAAGTTTTATGATAGAATATTGTTATCTGAGTTTTAGAAAACAATTTTTTGGAGGACAAATACAATGTTTAATACAGTTATTGGAATTCTTCTGCTTATTTCGGCAGTATTTCTCGTAGTTTCTATTCTTCTTCAGAGCAGTAAATCGCACAAGATGCCCGGTACAATTGCCGGCGGCGCTGAAACATTCTTTGGTAAAACCAAGGGTAGCAGTATTGACCGTGTGCTTCAGAAGCTTACTGCTGTTGTTGCAGTTATCTTCTGTCTGCTTGTTATCGTAATGTACGTAGCTCAGGACACAAGCTCTGTAAATGATTCTGCGAACACCACCGCTGCAGATGCGGAAACCACCGTTGCAGATGATACAACTGCTGTTGAGGGTGAAACTACTGTTGCAGATGACACAACTGCTGCTGAGGGCGAAGATACCACTGTTGCAGATGACACAACTGCTGCTGAGGGCGAAGACACCGCTGCCGCAGAGGAGACAACTGCTGCAGAGGGTGAAGATACCACTGCAGAAGAGACAACTGCTGCTGAATAATCTTTACAAAATTTACAAAGCCGCTGCCTATGCATGATTTCCGGTGCATTTATTGTGCCGATCCGGAAAAGATAATCATGCCGTGGTATGCGGCTTTCTGTTATTTATTTAATATCGAGGTATACGATGAATCATATTGATAATCTTGAAAAAATGATGGAGCTTATCCGCGAAACCGTTGAAGGCGAGCTCTACACTCCGATGGATATGCGCGATATGACCGCCGTTCTATCGCTTGAACCTTATGAATATGACCTTTTTGCCGAGGCTGTCGGTGAGCTGATACGTCTTGGCGAAATATGCGAAACCAAGCGCGGCAAGCTCATTAAAACGGAAGATTCGGGTTACATTGTCGGCATTTACAAGGCAACAACTCGTGGGTTCGGGTTCCTTCTGCAGGATGACGGTGATATTTTTATCTCGCGTGACAACTCAAACGGCGCGATGATGGGTGACCGCGTTATTGTTTCGCTCACAAAAGAAAACGGACACGGTGATCATCGCGAAGGTGAGGTCATACGCATAACCCAGCGTGCGGTCAGCGAGGTAGTCGGAACACTGCGCATTGTCCGTATGGGTTCTGCAAAGGCGAAGGTTGGTAAATCGAAGAAAAAAGGAAAAAAGGTTCCCGTCAAAGCGCCACAGACACGTGTGATCGTAACGCCCGATGATCCTAAATTCACCTTTAAGCTCGTGATTCCGACTGCGCAGGCAAACGGCGCAAAGGATGGCGACAAGGTTCTTGTTCGTATCACGCGTTACCCGAGTGTGAATGATGATAATGCTATGGGAAAGGTGCTTCGCATATTCGGAGAGACCGACTCCCGCGCTGCTAATTATCAGGCGATACTATATGCAAACGGCATAAAGACACGTTTCGACGATGCGACGCTTGCAGAGGCACGTGCGATTATTCCGGGATGCAAGCTTGACGGACGACTTGACCTGCGCGACAAGATAATTTTCACGATTGACGGCGCAGATGCAAAGGACTTTGACGATGCCATTTCCATTGAACGCGACGGGGACGGATATCTTCTCGGAGTTCACATTGCGGATGTTGCCGAATACGTAAGGGAGGGCAGCGCTCTTGACGATGAGGCGATGCGCCGCGGTACGTCGATATATTTTACCGATAAGGTTGTACCGATGCTTCCCGAAGAACTGTCTAACGGTGTTTGTTCGCTCAATCGTGACAGCGACAAATACGCACTCTCCGCGCTTATACGTATTGACAGTGACGGCGGTATAGTTGAAGCGGAGTTTCGCGAATCGGTTATTTCGTCAAAGGTGCGCGGAGTGTATCATGAAGTTAACGATGTGATCGAAAACGGTGAAAAATCTGAATATTTCGATAAATATGAATTTTTACTTTCCGATACGTTACCTTTAATGCTGGAGCTTTACGAAATACTGCTCGAAAAGTCGCGCAGACGCGGCTCGCTTGAGCTTGAAACAACGGAATCGGTCATTCTTCTCGATGATGAGGGTATGCCTTCCGATATTGTTGCACGAGAGCGCGGCATTTCGGAGCGTATGATCGAGCAGTTTATGCTTGCGGCGAATGAGGCGGCGGCTTCTTGGCTCACTTCAATGGCGCTTCCGTGTGTATTTCGAATCCACGAGGAGCCGTCTGATGAAAAAGTTCAGACGTTTGCGGAGTTTATACACAATTTAGGGCTTGATGTTCGTCCTTTGCGCCGTCGCAAGCTGTTGCCGTCCTCTTACCGTGACGTTGCCGCCGAAGCTTCTGAAAAGGGACTTTCTGCCGTGGTTACACCGATAATGCTTCGCTCGCTCATGAAAGCAAAATATTCGCCTGTTGCCGCACCTCATTTCGGACTCGGCTGTGAGCTTTACTGCCATTTCACCTCGCCGATACGCCGCTATCCTGACCTTGCCGTACACCGCATTATCAAGGCGGCACTTCATGGCGGTATTGACGATACGACGCTCGAAAAATATGAAGCGTTTGCCGCAAAGGCTGCCGAGGAGTCGAGCGAAAACGAGCTTCGTGCGCTTAATGCCGAGCGCGATATTGAGGATCTTTACAAGGTTATTTTCATGTCCGACAAGGTTGGCATGGAGTTTGAGGGAATTATAAGCTCGGTTACGGGATTTGGTATGTTTGTGGAGCTTGAAAACACCTGTGAGGGTCTGGTTGCGATAAATACGATGCGTGGATGGTATGAGTTTGATGAGAAATCGCGTCGTCTGATTGGTGATTGCGGTAAGAGCTATTCGCTTGGACAGCGTGTGAAAATTATTGTTGACGACTGCGACATAGTTTCAAGGCGGGTTGACTTTTTACTTGTGGAGTAAAGCAAGAATTGCCGCGCTTATCGCCGTTTCGGACGGTTCGTCGGATGAGCCGAGTCCGCCGTGACGGTATATTGCTTGTGCGAGTGTGATGCCAAGCTCGCGGCTTTCCGTGACGATTTCACTGCAGATATCGAAAATATCAAGCTCGACTTTGGCATTTGCTTCACCGTAACGTGCGAGGAGGATTATTTCTTCGCCGTCTGCGTCTATGCCGAGGGTTTGAAGAGTTACGGGATCGCAGAAATCGAGCGTCGGGAGCTTGTTTTCGGTGCGGTATTTATCAAGTGCTTCGAGGAGCTTTGGCGATAGTGTTGTCTCGTTTTCGTCTGTGAAACCAAGCTTTATCAATGCTTCGGAAAGCTCCGGGACAAGCGGGGAAGCTTCGTCTTGCAAGATTATTCCGTAGTTCATTATTATGATCCATTGCTTTCGCTTTGCGAAAGCTTCCTTTCTATCCTTGTTGGGGCGCGGTTGGCGCAGCCAAATCTCGGTCTGTGACCGATATAGAGTCACAAAAGGTAGTTTGAAAATTTATTTTTCAAGCTTTTTCTCCTGTTTTTATTTGCATGGATAGTTTTCTCTTGTCTCGTTTATTTATTTGATGTAATTTTTTACGGTATAAATATCAGATAATTTACAATTACCCCTTGAAGCCTTATTAAAAAGGTGATATAATTTTATTGAATGTTATTACAACCGAGGAGCGTTGTCATCACGATGAAAAAAGAAAAAAAGGTAATGATAAACATAAAATCGGCACATTTTACGCCGAATGAAAACTATATAAAAAATATGTCAATTGTAGACGCTTTCGCTCCTGCGAATTTCGATGCGGTTGACGCACAGCGTATTGATATCGACTATGAGGGCGTGCTTTACGTCAGCGATGGCAGACTCACCGTTAAATACGATGAATCTGAGCTTACGGGTATGGTCGGCGCGGTTACGGAGATTTCGTTTGCACTTGACGAGCCGGGAATTGTTATGATGAACCGTTCGGGCGCTGTACGCGGTTCGCTCTGCTTTGAGATGGGCTCGCGAATCGACTGCGTTCAGGATACCGGCGATATGATTCTCTCGTTTGTTGTTGACACGGAGGCACTTCAGAACGAGCTTTCGGAAGATGGCGGAGAACTTAAAATCGGATACTGTATGGAATTTCGCGGAAGTCCGGTACAGCGTTCGCTCATGCACATCACGGTGAGCGTATCATGAGTGACAAGCCGAAAAAAGCGATAACTGCCGAGCAGTACAGACGCGACTTCAAGAATATAAAGCCGGGTGCGTATCTTTTTTACGGAAGCGAGAACTTTATAAAGCTTCGTGAGCTGAAGAATCTGCGCAAAAAAATATGTACGGATGAAAATTTTGAAGTGTTTAATCATTTTGTTTTCACAAGGGATAATTACAGCGCGGAGGCGGTTTATTCGGCGGTGC
The DNA here is from genome assembly GCA_964430755.1 of uncultured Lachnospiraceae bacterium. Lineage (GTDB taxonomy): Bacteria > Bacillota > Clostridia > Oscillospirales > CAG-272 > Flemingiibacterium. The sequence goes on from CAYSFT010000005.1 coordinate 29,155, forward strand.
TTTCGATGCCGATGATGAGCGATTACAAGCTTATTGAGCTTTATGAGATCCCGTTTGCGGAATATCGCAAAAAAGAGGACACCGAGGGACTTGAAGCTGCACTTGCAGCTGTCAGCGAGAGCGAAGACACGGTGCTTATTATATACACAACACCAGAAAACTTTGATCCCGGCGAGACAAAAACTCCGTCTGCACTGATGAAAATGTTTTCGAAATATGCAACGCCGGTTGAGTTTGCCCATGAAACGACGGGACGCATTGTGCAGTGGGTTCAGAAGCATTTCACGTCCGACCGTATAGTTGCCGAGATACCGGAATGCAGTTATTTAATCGAGCTTGTAGGACATGACATGACAACCCTTTCGGGCGAGATTGAAAAGCTTTGTGCGTATCTTCATTATAAGGAACGCGATAAGCTTATGAGGGCGGATATAGAGCTTGTCTGTCCGCACAATAAGGAAATCGGCGCATTTGATTTTGCCGATGCGATACTCGACGGAAACAACGAAAAGGCATTTTACATTCTCGGCGACATGAAGCTGAAAAATGAGCCGGTGCCGGTTATTCTCGGCAGTATCATTAAAATTTACACTGATCTTTACTCTCTGAAGCATTACGCCGACGCCGGTATAAGTGCAGACGATGCGGCGAAAAAGCTCGGGCTTCATCCGTATGTTGCAAAGCTGCGTATGGGCAAGGCGAAGATGTGTGAGAAAAAAATGCTTGAAGCAATTATCACGCTTTGTTCGGACACCGATGCAAGCCTTAAATCAAGCGCGGTTGATGATTATCTGATACTTGAACGGCTTATCGTTCAGGCGTCACAATATCGTAAAAGGAAAATATTTTAAAGTGAGTGACAAGTTAAAGATTGATATTCCCATCGCGGTTGAAGGGAAGTATGACAAAATAAAGGTGGCGTCCGTTGCCAATGCCAATATTATCACGACGGACGGCTTCGGCGTTTTTGCATCCGAGGAAAAAGCGGCACTAATACGACGTCTTGCCGAGCCTCGCGGAATAATCGTGCTAACTGATTCAGACGGTGCGGGACTTGTGATACGTAATTATTTCAATCGCGTACTGCCAAAAGACAAGCGGTATCACTTGTATATACCGCAGATCGAGGGCAAGGAAAAACGTAAAAAAACGCCGTCCAAAGCCGGTACACTCGGGGTTGAGGGAATGGAAGCGGAACTGCTTCGCGGTATACTTGCGCCGTTCGAGAGCGGAACTGAGGTTAAACTAAATGAACGTGAGCTGACGAAAACCGATTTCTTTGCTGACGGTCTTTCGGGCAGCGACGATTCGGCAAACAAGCGCGCACGTCTTTGCAGATATCTTTCGCTTCCCGATAATATGTCGGCGAATGCACTGCTTGCCGCGATAAATATGCTCGGCGAGGTCGGGCAATATGAGGAGTTTATAAAAAATGATGGGGAAAATTAAAGCGTTATTTCAAAAATACCGCGAGCTTATCATGTACGTAATATTTGGTGGACTGACAACGGTGGTCAACTGGTTTTTCTATTATATCGTTCCTCACTCGGAAGACCCGATTGCGTCGTTTGTGATTTTTGGCAAGGAGCTTTTCCTTTCCGAATGGCTTATTGCCCAGGTGATTGCGTGGGTTGCGGCGGTTATATTTGCTTTTGTTGTTAATAAGATATTCGTTTTTGAAGATAAAGACAACAGTGCCAAAGCCATTTTTCGTCAGATATGGCAGTTCGTCAGCGTGCGTATTGCGTCGTTTCTAATCGAAACCTTACTTATGTGGGTTCTCATTGATATTCTCGGGTTTAGCACAAATATCGCAAAGATACCTGTTGCGGTGCTGACTGTTGTTATTAACTATATAGCGTCTAAATTACTTATTTTCAAAAAGAGGTAATTCCTGTAATGAAACTAAAATTTACCGTTGAGGGAATGAGCTGTGCCGCTTGTTCGGCATCGGTTGAGCGCGTTACAAAGCGTATAGAGGGCGTTAATGAGGCAAGTGTAAATCTTCTTGCAAAAACGCTTATTGTTGAGGCTGACGAAATCCCCGAGCTTTCAGATAAGATTTGCGAGGCGATTTCCAAGGCAGGATTTTCAGCTGTACCTATGGTTGAAAAGACACCCGAAGTGAAAAAAACAGCCGAAAAAGATGGAGAAGATGCGGGTAAAGCATCACGCGAGATGAAGGTTCGTCTTTTTGCTTCGATCGGTTTTCTTCTTGTGCTCATGTATATTTCAATGGGACACATGATCGGTCTGCCGACACCTCATTTTTTCCATGGAGAAGAAAATGCGCTGATCTTCGCGTTCACGCAGTTTCTTTTAACCTTGCCGGTTATGTACCTGAACCGAAAATTCTATATTGTCGGATTTAAGGCACTCTTCCACCGCTCACCCAATATGGACTCGCTCGTTGCGGTTGGTTCTGCGGCGGCGGTGATATACGGTATCGTTGCGATATTTATGATCGGTTACGGTCTCGGTCACGGCGATATGGAAACTGTTCATCACTATGCGTCGAATCTTTATTTTGAGTCTGCGGCGATGATACTCACGCTTGTGACTGTCGGAAAATTTTTAGAGGAACGCTCCAAAAACAAGACCGGTGCGGCGATTGAACGTCTTAATAAGCTTGCTCCCGACACTGCGAGCGTTGAGCGCGACGGACGTGTAATTGAGATCAAAACATCAGAGCTTGTTATTGGAGATATAATCATTATACGTCCGGGCGAATCCTTGCCTGCGGACGGTGTTATCGTTGAGGGCTCATCGGCTCTTGATGAAGCGGCGTTGACGGGCGAATCCATCCCTGTTGAAAAATCGGTTGGAGACAGTGTTATGAGTGCGACCATCAACAAAAACGGCAGCTTTAAGTACCGTGCCGAAAAGGTCGGCGGCGAGACTGCACTTGCGAAGATAATCGAGCTTGTACGTGACGCAGGTGCGACAAAGGCGCCGATTGCGAAGCTTGCCGACAAGGTAAGCGGTGTGTTTGTTCCGATCGTAATGTCTATTGCGCTTGTGACGTTTGCCATTTGGCTGATACTCGGAAAAAACTTTGATTTTGCGCTTTCATGCGGAATTTCGGTGCTGGTTATTTCCTGCCCGTGTGCGCTCGGACTTGCGACTCCGGTTGCGGTTACCGTTGCAATTGGCAGAATGGCTGAGCGCGGAATACTTGTAAAAAGTGCCGAGGCTCTTGAGGTTTTACACGATGTAAAGACTGTTGCTCTTGATAAAACCGGTACGGTTACCGAGGGTAAGCCAACTGTGACCGATATAATCGCAGACGATGAGGACAATCTTCTTAATATTGCGGCTTCCCTTGAAGCTCCGAGCGAACATCCGCTTGCCGGTGCGATTCTCGAATATTGCAAAAATAACGGTGCGAGCTCAGAGTCCGTGTCGGAATTTGCCGCTGTCTCGGGACGCGGTGTCACAGCTTTGATAGGCGGTAAACGTGCATTTTCGGGCAACGCTGTGTATATGCGCGAGCAGGGAATGGTTACCGATAAATACGATGCTGACCTTTCAGCTCTTGCGAGCGAGGGAAAGACACCGATGCTCTTTGCGCTTGACGGCGAAATTATTGGTGTTATTGCCGTTGCTGACGTGATAAAGCAGGATGCGCCCGATGCTATTGCAAGGCTTGGTAAAATGGGTGTTTCGACAATGATGCTGACAGGCGATAACAAGATTACCGCCGCGGCTATTGCAAAAAAAGCCGGTATAACCGATGTCAGCGCGGAGGTGCTTCCGGGTGACAAAGAGCGTATTGTTTCCTCGCTTATGAATGACGGCAAAAAGGTTGCATTTGTCGGCGACGGCATCAACGATTCGCCTGCTCTCACACGAGCCGATGTTGGTATTGCCATAGGTTCGGGCGCGGATATCGCCATTGATTCGGCGGATATCGTTTTAATGAAAAACGAGCTTTCCGATGTTCCTGCGGCAATTGAATTTTCGCGTCTTACACTTCGCAATATCAAGCAGAATCTTTTCTGGGCATTTTTCTATAATACGCTCGGTATTCCGATTGCGGCAGGTGTTTTGTCAGGTTTTGGTATCGTGCTTTCGCCGATGATCGGTGCGGCGGCAATGAGTCTTTCCTCACTGTTCGTTGTGACGAATGCACTGCGGCTTTACAGAACTAAGGTTTAAAATAATTAAAAGGAGATATTATCATGAAAAAAATAATCAAAATAGACGGTATGCACTGTTCACACTGCTTAACTCGTGTTGCAAACGCACTTGCGGCACTTGGGCTCAAAGCAAATGTAACGCTTCCCGACGGTATTGCCACGGTTGAGGGAGATAACATTCTCGAGGATAAGGTACTGCGTGATGCCATTGAAGATCTCGGCTTCGAGGTTGTTGAGATCAAATAACATAATTAAAAGGGACGCCGATAAGCGTCCCGCTCTCTTTGGATATTGGGTTATTTCTGCGGAACTATAACGCCATAGTCGCCATCGTTGCGGCGGTAGACAACATTGACCTCGCCGGTTGCGGAGTCGGAATAGAGGAAGAAGCTGTGTCCGAGCAGGTTCATCTGGAGTATTGCTTCTTCGGGGGTCATAGGATGCAGGGTAAATTCTTTCTTGCGGATGATCGGTTCATCATCAAACGGTTCTTCGAGAATTTCAGTTACAGCAGTTTCACGTAAACGCTTTTCAAGACGGGTTTTATTCTTGCGTATCTGACGTTCGATTGCCGCAACCGCGAGGTCGAGGGCATTGCGGAAGGTTTCATCGGATTCTTCGCCGCGGTAGATCATGCCGCCTGCCATGATGGTTACTTCCACGCGCTCACGGTTCTTCTGTACGGAGAGTTTGACGGTTGCCGTGGGCTCATCGCGGAAGAACTTGTCGAACTTGGCAAGCTTCGCCTCTGCAATAGGCTTGAAATCTTCGGGAACACTTAAATGTCTGCCAACGTAGGTAATAATCATAAACTCTCCACCTTTTATATTTGATTTTCGCAAGTGAGATATGTTTATCTCTCATCTGCATATATAGTATACCATATTTTGAGTGAAAAATCAACACCTTTGGCGAAAATCTTTTATAATATTTTATGAACATTTACCATAAAAATGTTACATTTGATTTTGCAAGAAATCTTGCGTTTTTTATTGACAGAAACCACCTTAATATGGTATAATATATAGGTACAGTTCTGTTTTCACACCTGTATGGCTCGGCAATTTTTATGAGCATTATTTTTTTGCGGCATATGTCCCAAATGGGATATAAAAAGTCGCGAATACACGTTGACACTTGTTTTACCGAAATGGTAAACTGTCTGTGTATGCATATTAAGCAGCATATATATTACAGTGAAACATTTAAGGAGATACAACAATGATCGACATTAAAAACAGAAGAGAATGCTTTTTTGATAATTTCCTCATCGACGAAGTAAATACCACTGCCGAAAAAAGACTGCACAAACCGGTTCGTCAAGCTCCCATCCTTGTGCTCGATAAGCCTTGGGAGGGAAGATATACAACTTTCTTCACGCCGATCTTTGCCGAGGGCAAATGGAAGATGTATTACGTTACTCAGGTTTACAGAGAGAACAGCAGTGTGCAAAAGTTTGTCTGCTACGCAGAGAGCGACAACGGAATTGACTGGGTGAGACCTGATCTTTGCATTGTTGAGTTTGAAGGCTCGGTTCACAACAACATTATATTGGACCTTGAAATGCTGAAAGAATATGAATTCAAGACCTTCGACAATATGTCTGTATTCTATGATGAAAACCCTAGCTGCCCGAGAAGAGAAAAATATAAGATGAACGCATGGCTTTGCGGTCACTCGGCACTGATAGTTCTCAAAAGTGCGGACGGCATCCATTTTACCAAGAGTCAGATAATCACCGAGGATGGCTCTTTTGATTCACACAATCGCGTTTTCTGGAGTCGTGAGCATAACAAATATTTTTGCTATTACAGGGATCATCATGAGCCGGGTAAAAATATTCCGATTATTGATAAATCTTATTTTGACAAAACAGCACTGGAGCTTTTTGATCCCGAAAAATTCTTGCTGCGTGAACCGGGCGATGCGGATGATTCATCGATGATAATGAGAGATATCAGAGTTATCGAATCCGAGGATTTTGTCAATTGGACTCCAAAGCAGAGCATAAATATCACCGGTAACGATTATCAGCTCTATAATAACGTCGTGTTCCCGTATCCGAGAGCACCGCACATTTTCGTTGGTTTACCGCTTCGCTATACCGAGCGCAAGGCGTGGACAAAATGCTACGATGAGCTTTGCGGCAAGGGAAGCAGAATTAACAGAATGGGTCCGCGCGGTCTGCGTTTTGGACTTGCAATCACGGACGGGCTGTTCATGACAAGTCGCGACGGTTATAACTTTACAAAATATGATGAGGCAATATTACCGCCTCCGCCCGAAAATCCCGAGGCATTCGTTTACGGTGACGGAACCGCATCACCTGCTCTTATTGAAGTGCCGTCGGATATCCCCGGGGCAGAAAACGAGTATATGATCATTGTCCGCGAAAGCTTCCGTGCGACTACCGGATACAATCAGCTCGTTAAATACACAATACGCCTTGACGGCTTCGTTTCGCTTCATGTAGGCGGCAAAGAGGCTGTGGCGCTAACCAAGGAATTTACATACGATGGCGAGAATCTTTACGCCAATATTGCAACGTCTGCGCGAGGTGGCGCTTATTTCACCTTAAAGTGCGGCGATGAGGAATATACATCCTGCGAGATGTTCGGAAATTCAACAGACAAACGTATACGCTTCGAGGATGATGAAGCGGTTAAACGTCTTTCCGGTAAACCGGTAACGCTGAAAATTGAGATGTTTGACTGTGATATCTACTCGATTAAATTTGATAAATAAAAACAATTTTATTAAACGGAGGCACTATTATGTCACAGAAACTTCGTGCCGGCATCGTCGGCGCAACCGGTATGGTCGGTCAGAGATTTATCACTCTGCTTGAAAACCATCCTTACTTCGAAATCACCGCACTTGCGGCAAGTCCGCGTTCGGCAGGCAAGACCTATGAGGAAGCTCTCGGCGGTCGCTGGAAGCTGCAGACTCCCATGCCCGAGTCGGTTAAGGATATGATCGTTATCGACGCATCGAAGCTTGATGTTATGGCAGAGAAGGTTGATTTCGTTTTCTGCGCAGTCGATATGAAGAAGGATGAGATCAAGGCGCTTGAGGAAGCTTATTCAAAGGCGGAGATCCCCGTTGTTTCCAATAACTCCGCTAACCGTTGGACTCCCGACGTTCCGATGGTTATTCCGGAAATCAACGATGCTCATCTTGAGGTTATTGAAGCGCAGAAGAAGCGTCTCGGTACAACTCGCGGTTTTATCGCGGTTAAGCCGAACTGCTCGATCCAGTCTTATGTTCCCGCGCTCACTCCTCTTATGAAGTTTGAGCCGACCGAGGTTGTGGCAACTACATATCAGGCTATATCCGGCGCAGGCAAGACCTTCAATGAATGGCCCGAGATGATTGATAATGTTATCCCGTACATCGGCGGTGAAGAGGAAAAATCCGAGCAGGAGCCGCTTAAAATCTGGGGTAAGGTTGAAAACGGTGAGATCGTCAAAGCGGCGGCTCCCCTTATCACGACACAGTGCATCCGTGTACCTGTAAGCGATGGTCACACTGCAGCTGTGTTTGTAAGATTCAAGAATAAGCCCACAAAGGAACAGATCCTTGAAGCATGGGCAGAGTATTCGGGTAAGCCGCAGGAGCTTGAGCTTCCGCACGCACCCAAGCAGTTCATTCACTATTTTGAGGAGGATAATCGTCCTCAGGCGAATGTTGACCGTAATCTCGAGGGTGGTATGGCTATCTCCCTCGGCAGACTCCGCGAGGACACACTGTTTGACTACAAGTTTGTAGGTCTGTCGCATAATACACTTCGCGGTGCCGCAGGCGGTGCTGTTGAAATTGCAGAGCTTCTTTACAGACTCGGCTATCTTTCTGCAAAATAATTAAAGACTCATATGGGCGAGCTATGCTCGCCCTGCACATTATCACCTAAAACGGAGGACAACCCATGAAACAGGATATACTTATAGTTGGCGGCGGCGGACGCGAGCATACAATTGCGTGGGCTCTCAAAAAATCGCCTGACTGCGGTAAAATATATATGGCTCCCGGCAACGGCGGCACAGCGGCAATTGCCGAAAATCTGCCGATCAAAGCGACAGATGTTGACGGCGTTGTTGCTGCTGCAAAGGAAAAAGGTGTTGACCTTGTATTCGTTGCGCCGGATGATCCGCTTATGCTCGGTATGGTTGACAGACTTGAAGCTGAGGGAATACGTGCGTTTGGACCTCGTGCAAATGCCGCTATCATTGAGGGAAGCAAGGTCTTTTCAAAGGAGCTTATGAAGAAGTACGGCATTCCGACGGCAAGCTATGAGGTGTTCACTTCATCCGATGCGGCGATTGCTTACATCAAGGAGCAGAATTCGTTCCCGACGGTTATCAAGGCAGAGGGACTTGCGCTCGGTAAGGGCGTTATCATTGCAGAGGACCTTGCCGCGGCAGAGGCAGGCGTTCACGAGATCATGGACGACAAGGTGTTCGGTGATGCAGGTAACCGTGTTGTTATCGAAGAATTTCTCACCGGCCCCGAGGTTTCCGTGCTGGCTTTCACTGACGGAAAGACCATTCAGACGATGGTTTCCGCACAGGACCACAAGCGTGCACTTGACGGCGACAAGGGACTTAACACCGGCGGTATGGGCACATTCTCACCGAGCCGTATTTACACTCCCGAAATTGCCGAGGTCTGCATGAATACAATATTCTGCCCGACAATTGAAGCTATGGCAAAAGAGGGCAGACCTTTTAAGGGCGTTATCTATTTCGGGCTTATGATCACAGCGAAGGGACCGAAGGTTATCGAATATAACGCTCGCTTCGGTGATCCCGAAACACAGGTCGTTCTTCCGCGACTTAAAACAGATCTGCTTGCGATTATCAATGCCGTTATCGACGAAAAGCTTGATACTATCGACATTGAATGGGAAAACAATGCCTGTGTCTGCGTTGTTGCGGCATCGGGCGGATATCCCACTAAATATGCAAAGGGCTATGAGATCAAGGGACTTGACAAGCTCGAGGGACATGACGATATCATGGTATTCCACGCCGGAACAGACATAAAGGACGGCAAGCTTGTTACCTCAGGCGGACGTGTACTTGGCGTTACCGCAAAGGGTGCTGATCTTGATGAGGCGATTGCAAAGGCTTATGAGGCGATAAAATCGGTTGAATTTACCGATATGCATTATCGTCGTGATATTGGTGTAAAATGAGTAAAAACAGTCAGGATCTGCTTTCGATAGTCGCCGAAAAGATGCCTGAGCTTTCAAAGGGACAAAAGCAGATTGCGTCCTATATGCTCGATCATTACGATAAGGCGGCTTATATGACTGCGGCAAAGCTCGGTTCGCTTGTCGGTGTTTCTGAATCGACGGTGGTACGCTTTGCCAACGAGCTTGGCTTTGACGGCTATCCCGAGCTTCAACATTCGCTTCAGGAGCTTATCCGAACCAAGCTGACAACTCTCCAGCGTATCGAGATTACAAACGACCGCATCGGCGATTCCGATCTTCTTGAAAAGGTGCTTATGTCGGACGTTGACAAAATCAGACGCACGCTTGACGAGATCGACCGCGAAAGCTTCAATGATGCAGTTGATGCACTAATCGGCGCGAATATGATATATATCATCGGTATGCGCTCGTCGTCGTCCGTTGCAAGCTTCCTCTATCACTATCTGAATTTGATATTTCCGCACGTCAGACTTGTCAGAACAACAAGCGGCTCGGAGATATTTGAGCAGATACTTCGTATTTCCTCGGATGACGTTATCATCGGAATCAGCTTTCCGCGTTACTCGAAGCGTATAATCAACGCGCTCGAATATGCAAAATCGCAGTCGGCACACGTCATTGCGCTGACAGACAGTGCGGCTTCTCCGATTGCTGAACCGGCTGACGACCTTTTGCTTGCCAAAAGTGATATGGCATCATTTGTCGATTCGCTGGTTGCGCCGCTTTCGATTGTCAATGCGTTGATCGTCGCTATCGGCAAAAAGAAGCAGGCGGAGCTTTCCGAAACGTTTGAGCGTCTTGAAAATATCTGGGACGAATATGAGGTATATGAAAAGCCCGATTCGTCCGGAACCGGAAAATAATTATCATGAAAAAAATCATAATAATCGGCGGAGGTGCTGCAGGTATGACTGCGGCTATCTTCGCGCGTGAAGCCGGTGCTGATGTCACGCTTATTGAGTGTAATGACCGACTCGGCAAAAAACTGCTTATAACCGGAAAAGGTCGCTGTAACGTCACAAACAACAGCGATGTCAATACCCATATCGAAAACACACCGACAAATCCGCGCTTTATGTACACGGCGCTCAACAACTTCACGCCGCAGGATGTTATGGAGTTCTTTGAGTCACTTGGTGTACCTCTTAAAACGGAGCGCGGCGACCGTGTTTTTCCTGTTTCCGATAAGGCAGGCGATATCTGCGGTGCGCTGAAGCGGCGTATCAACCGTCTTGGAGTTAATATTATAACTGCACGTGCGGAGAAGATCGCCCGTATTGATGAGGGATTTTCTGTAACCGCAAACGGGGACGAGCTTTACTGCGATTCGCTGATACTTGCAACCGGTGGTGTTTCCTATCCGCTGACCGGCTCGACCGGTGACGGTTACAAATTTGCAAAATCGCTCGGTCATACTGTGGTTGAGCCGAAGCCGTCGCTTGTTCCGGTTGAATGTGAGGAAAAGTGGCTCAAGGAAGCGATGGGACTTTCGCTTCGCAATGTTTCGCTCACTGTTAAGGACGGCGACAAAGAGGTGTTTTTCGAGCAGGGCGAGATGTTACTCACGCATTTTGGTGTGTCAGGACCGCTTGTGCTTTCCGCCTCAAGTCATATGAAAGGGCTCGGAAATAAGAAATTCGATATGTTCATCGACCTGAAGCCGGCACTCAATTTTGAAACGCTTGATAAACGTCTGCAGAATGATTTCTCGAAAAATATCAACAGAGATTTTATAAATTCACTCGGCGAACTGCTCCCCTCAAAGCTGATACCGATAATTGTCAGACTTTCGGGAATTGACGGCAGATGTAAATGCAACTCGATAACACGTGAGGAACGCCACAGACTTGTTTCACTTTTGAAGGCATTGCCGCTGACTGCGAAAAAGTTCCGTCCGATTGACGAGGCGATTATCACCTCAGGCGGCATTAACGTCAAGGAGATATCTCCCAAAACAATGGAATCGAAGATAGTTCCCGGGCTTTATTTTGCCGGTGAGATCATCGACGTCGATGCGTACACGGGTGGCTTTAACTTACAGATAGCGTTTTCCACGGCACGCCTTGCGGCAGAATCTGCGGCGTATGAGTGGTAAAATTACGTACAGGAGAAATAATTATGGATAAAATTGTAATCGCACTTGACGGTCCGAGCGGTGCAGGTAAAAGCTCGCTCGCAAAGGAGATTTCAAAGCGTCTCGGTATCGTCTATCTTGATACGGGTGCGCTTTACCGTACCGTGGGACTTTTTGCGAAGAAAAACAATGTCGATCCGCATGACGAGACGGCAGTTGAACCTCTGCTTTCCTCGCTTGATATTGATGTTGTTATTGAGGACGGCGTACAGCAGGTTTATTTAAACGGCGAATGTGTCGGTGATGCTATACGCACTCCCGAAATGTCGATGTATGCTTCGGCAGTGTCGGCATTGCCGTCCGTGCGTGCGTTTTTACTTGAGACACAGCGAGGATTTGCACGCCGTTCATCCGTTATCATGGACGGACGCGATATCGGAAGTGTTGTTCTTCCCGATGCGGATGTTAAAATTTATCTCACGGCAAGCGATGAAGTTCGTGCGATGCGCCGTACAAAGGAACTGCTTGCGAAAGGTCAGAGCGTTACATTCGAGGAGGTTCTCTCCGATATGAAGAAGCGTGACCATGCGGATTCAACACGTGCGGTTGCACCTGCGATCAAGCCCGAGGATGCGATCACGCTTGACAACAGCGAGCTTGATGAGGAGGGTACGGTTAAGCGTGCTCTTGAAATAATCGCAGATAAAACAAGTCGGGAGCAGACAGACAAATGAAATTTTACAAATGCCTTAAAAAATGCTTGCAGGGGCTTATAAAATTTATCTTCCGGATTCATATTCACGGTGCTGAAAATGAGCCGCAGGAGGGTGGATATCTGCTCGTTTCAAACCACATCAGCTATATTGATGTCCTTGCCTGCGCGGTGACACTTAAACGTCAGATACGCTTCATGGCGAAAAAGGAACTTTTCAAAGTACCGCTGCTCGGCGGACTCATAAAAGCGCTCGGTGCGTTTCCCGTTGACAGAAAGGGTAATGCCGTTGCGCCAATAAGGAAGTCGATAGCTTTGCTTGAATCGGGCGAGGTTGTTGGTATGTTTCCGCAGGGACACCGCTTGATGAAACGCAAATTTGACACAACGAAGGACGAGATAAAGGGCGGTGCGGCGATGACCTGCTGCCGCGCAAAGGTGCCGGTTCTGCCTGTGTTTATTGCAACTAAGAATGACCGCGTTATACCTTTTCGCAGAATTGATATTTATGTCGGCAAGCCGATTGCTTACGAGGAGTTCGGCTTCGAAAAGGGCGGTAACGATGAGTATATGCGCGGAATTGGAATGATATTTGACCGTATTGCCGAGCTTGCGCCTGAGGAGAGACGAAGCAAATGAGTGTTACTGTTGCAAAGCTTGCCGGATTTTGCTTTGGTGTGTCACGTGCCGTGGATGCCGTGGAAGCGGCTGTTCTTGAGGGCGGTACTATTTGTACGCTCGGTAAGCTGATTCACAATCCAGGATTTATACGTGAGCTTGAAGCGCGCGGCGTGCGTGTCATTGATTCGGATGACATCGAGACTGTTGCGGCAGCTGCTAACGAAGATAACCCCACGGTGGTGTGTACACGTGCACACGGCATTACCGCAGCGCTTGATGAACGTCTCACATCCCTTGCGGCGACAAATCCGTTTTTTAAGGTGCGCGACTGCACCTGTCCCTATGTAAAGAAGATTCACAATATTGCAAGGGACGAAACCGGGGACGACACCATTCTTTGCGTGCTTGGCGATGAAAACCATCCCGAGGTGCAGGGAATAGTCAGCTATGCGCGGTGTGAATATGTCATTTCGACATCGGCTGAGGAACTGTGCCGGAAGCTTGATGTGGTCAATATCACCAATAAACGACCGATTTTGGTAGCGCAAACCACTCAAAACCTAATAGAATGGAAAAAAACTATAAAAATTTTTGAAAAACTATATACAAACGCGAAAATTTATGATACAATATGTAGTGTAACAGAAAATAGGCAGGATGAAGTCTTGAAGCTATCCCGAAAAATGGATATGATGATTATTATTGGCGGAAAAGAGAGTTCCAACACGAACAAACTCTATGACATCAGTAAGAAAAATTTACCCCTTTCCTTTTTGATTGAAGATGCTTCCTCCATTCCGCTCGAGTATGTTCAGCCCCATATGAAGGTGGGAATTGCCGCAGGAGCTTCAACTCCCGGCAAAATTATTCAGGAGGTTCAAAATATTATGAGCGAGAACATTGAAAAAACATTTGAAGAGATGCTTGACGAGAGCATCAAAACCATCAAGAACGGCGACCGTATCACAGGCGTGATCACACAGGTTTCCGAAAACGAGATCCAGGTTGAGATCCCCGGCGTAAAGTTCACCGGTTTCATTACATACGATGAAATCACCGATGATCCTGCTGTTAAGCTCTGCGAGCTCTACAAAGTTGGCGACGAGATCGATGCAAAGGTTCTCAAGGTTAACGACGCAGAGGGCACTGCAGCTCTCTCCAAGAAGAAGATTGATATTGATAAGAACTGGCAGGTTGTTGTTGAAGCTTCGGCAAACAACGCTGTTATCGACGCTAAGATCATCGACGTTGTAAAGGGCGGCATTATCGGTCTTTGCGACGGTGTACGTGTATTCATTCCTGCATCGCAGTCCGGTCTTCCCAAGGACGCTGACCTTAACACTCTCAAGGGTGAAACAAAGCAGGTTAAGATTATTGATATCAACGAGCAGAGAAAGCGCGTTGTTGCTTCTATCCGTATCGTTGAAAGAGAAGCTAACAAGGCAAAGCGTGACGCATTCTGGGCGCAGGTTGAGGAAGGTCAGCAGTACCGCGGTGAGGTTAAGAGCCTCATGAGCTACGGTGCATTCGTTGATCTCGGCGGTGTTGACGGTATGGTTCACTCCACAGAGCTTTCTTGGAGAAGAATCAAGCATCCTTCCGAGGTTGTTAATATCGGCGACGTTATCGACGTAACCGTTAAGGTTGTTGACAAGGAAGCAAAGAGAATTTCTCTCACATACAAGGCTCCCGACGAGGATCCCTGGAAGCTCTTCACCGATAAGTATGCAGAGGGTGATGTTGCAACTGTTAAGGTCGTTTCCCTCATGGACTTTGGTGCATTTGCAGAGGTTGTTCCCGGTGCGGACGGTCTTATCCACGTTTCGCAGATCAGCCTTGACAAGATCAACAAGCCTGCTGACGTTCTCAAGGTTGGCGATGAGGTTGAGGCTAAGATCACCAAGGTAGACCTTGAAAATCACAAGATCAGCCTTTCGATCAAGGCACTTCTCATCCCTGAGGTAACCGAGGAGGAAGCACCTGCAGAAGCAGCAGAGGAAGTTGTTGAAGCAGTTGAGGCTGTTGAAGAAGCTGTCGCTGAAGAAGCACCTGCAGTTGAGGAAGTACCGGCAGCAGAAGAAGCACCGGCAGCTGACGCTGAATAATTAAAATAAAGATAGAGCTTAATGCAATGTCGCTGCATGACGTTGTGCATTAGGCTCTTGTCATATAAATTTATAAAGAGGTTCGTATTATGTCATTCGCAGTCGGATTTGTAAAATTCACAAATAAAATATTTCCCGCGGTCGTTCATCCTTTCAACCTTGCAAACGACAAGAAAATGACTTATGCCGAATGGCAGTTTGAAAAGGGCGAGAGCACGATTGCCTGCTATAAGGGAATCTATACTCCCGAGGAGATGTTTTCGGGCAAGGAAATACTCGACATGGGATGCGGTGCTGCCGGAAAGAGCCTTTACTATGCCTCTCTCGGTGCGGCACGTGTCGTCGGCGTTGACATAGTTGAGCGTTACGAGGCTGAAGCGACTGCACTTGCAAAGAAGCTCGGTTACTCGGATGTATTCAAGTTTGTTCGAGCATCGGCGGACGCTCTGCCGTTCCCTGATGAGAGCTTTGATACGGTTATTATGAACGATTTCATGGAGCACATTTCAAATCCCGAAGCGGCACTGAAAGAAGCACTGCGTTTGCTCAAGAAGAATGGACGTATATTTATAAATTTCCCTCCGTACTATCATCCGACAGGTGCACATCTTTCCGACACGATCCATATGCCGTGGATTCATATGTTACTCCCCGAGAAACAGCTTATCAAGGCATACAAGGCACTCGTAAAGGGCATTCCCGACGAGAAGGAACGTCTTGACCTTCGCATCACGACCGATTCCGACGGCACGGAAAGGCTTGGTTACATCAACAAAATGACGCTTAAGCGTTTTAAAAAGATACTTGCATTTCTTGAAATCAAACCTGCGCATTATCATGAAATACCGCTGCGTAAGTTTTTAACTCTGCTTGCAAAGCTGCCGTTTACAAAGGAGATGTTTGTTAAAATGGCGGTGTGTGTTATCGAGAAGCAGTGAATATCAGTCCGACATCTTTTCGGAGGTGTCGGATTTTTTATATAAAAAACGGATTCGCCCACGTTCTACTGACAAACGTGGGCGAACACTATATTATGGAGGACGGAAAAGTTTCTATTTTAGATCTGACGGTTCATGTCAACAAGGCACTGCTTGCAAACGAGCTTGCCCTTGTAGAGAATAACGTCATCTGCATTGCCGCAGAAAAGGCAGGCAGGAACATATTTTTTGAGGATGATCTTGTCTTCGTCAACGAAGATTTCAATTGAATCCTTGGTTTTGATGTCCATTTTATTACGCAGCTCAATGGGGAGCACTATTCTGCCCAGCTCGTCGATTCTGCGGACGATACCTGTGGATTTCATGAGGTGTTCTCCTTTGCTATTTTTACATAACATTTCTTTTAGAGGATATATAAAGTCTGATTTCCTCTATGTATTAATTTTACCACATTTAGGAAATTATGTCAATACATTATTTGACAAAAACTTCCACAAACTTACGCTTGGGAAATTGTGCAATTTACCTAATATTTCAAGTAATTACAAAAAATGCTATATTTGTCGATTTATGTTTTGTGTATAGTTCCGCAGTAATAAAAAAATCCCAATTCGACAATC
This sequence comes from uncultured Lachnospiraceae bacterium, assembly GCA_964430755.1. Taxonomy (GTDB): domain Bacteria; phylum Bacillota; class Clostridia; order Oscillospirales; family CAG-272; genus Flemingiibacterium. Next base: position 45,579 of record CAYSFT010000005.1, read on the forward strand.
TGTTCCCGGATGAACGCTGTATTCATAAGGCTCCCTCCGGGAGGGAAAGCTGTAAAAGATTGCTTCGCAGCTTTGAATGAGGAAGAATGCGTGTACGGAAAACGCAGCTGAATCGCATGGTTACGCAGGCTCCTTCCGTCACGCTTCGCGTGCCACCCCCCTCTCGGAGGGAGGCTTGGGTGAGTCATAGATTTCAGCGAGAACATAAAAGGTAAATGGGAGATAAAAAAACACCGCTCACATATCTTGCAGCGGTGTCGATGATTCTACCGACCGTATAGCAATTGCTGTGAGCGGAATAATATTTAGTTGGCGGTGGGATCGAGGACGAGATAGTCGCCCATTATATTCTCGGCATAGGCGATCATGTCGTCGGGGGTTGCATATGAGCCGTAAAGTCTGCCTGTGCCGTGATTTTTGGCGACGTCCGCAGGATAGTCACGCAGGAAATAGAGATGCGAATTAAAGTAACTCGGGCCGTAGAAAAACGCGGTTGGGATAAACTCGGGCGATTCGATTGTGATCTCCCCGTCACTCATGGCGACTATATCGAACGTGAGGAATCCGCCGACCATGTTCTGCCAATACTGCATTGCGGAGAGGAGATTTCCAAGCGAATATATGCAGAGTGTTTCGCCGTGATCGGTTTCGATCCATTCGATTGGCTGGAGCACATGAGGATGGTGACCGATGATAACATCAGCGCCGTTATCGGCAAGCAGCTTTGCAACTCTTTTTTGTTCAGGAGTTGGCGTCGAGATGTTTTCTTCGCCCCAGTGGATGGAAACGAAAACAAGGTCTGCGGCGTTTTTTGCAAGCTCACACTGCCGGATGATATCATTATCGTTGATATATGGTACAACAAGCTCGGATGAGACGGGCAGACTCAAACCGTTTGTTCCGTAGGTATAGGAGAGAAAGGCCATTGATATGCCTTCGCGCTCTATGACTCTGATATTGTCATAATCCTCACGGCTACGGTAACCGCCGATCATCAGAATATCGCTCATTTCCTCGGACTGCCAGAAGTCGATGGTTGCTTCGAGTCCTTTTGCACCCTTGTCGCACATATGATTGTTTGCGATGCCGACAATATCGAAGCCGATGTCAAGCAGATCACGTCCGAGATCCTGCGGTGAATTGAAATGAGGATAACCCGAGAGTGCAAATCCGTCACCGCACATTAATGTTTCCTGATTTATAAATGCAAGGTCGAAGCTTGCTATATAGTCGATTACATCTGCATACATTGGTTTAAAGTTATATGCACGTGTTTCGGGTGTGGCACGTCGCTCTGCGTCCATGTAGATGCAGGGGTGAATGACATTGTCACCTGCGGCGAGGAATGAGATACGTGCGCTTTCCGTCGGTTCGCTGATCGGTTCTTCGGGAACTGCGGCGGCATCGGTTGTTAATGTAATGTCGTGGACCGTTTCGGTAGTTGTGCCAGTGGCAGTGGTTTCGATTGGTTCAGATGTGTTTTGTGTGCACGCGGAGAGGAGCAGTGTCAGTGCCGCCGCGAGCAATATAATTCTTTTTGTCATGGTGTACCTCATGTCATTTGCGTAATACTTAAATATAGTATACCATAAACAAAAAAATATGTAAAGCGATTTTGATAAAAGCATTGTAATTTTTGTCGAAATATGATAGAATAGTATTTGATCGTATACCGTATACTCTAAAGAGAAAGGACGTTTGAATCCGGTGAAACACATCTTTGTTATAAATTCTGCGGCGGGTAAGGGCGTTGAGGCGTCTTCTATTATTGATGTTATCAATGATGCTTGTCTGGCGGCTCATGCAGATTATGAAATATATAAGACAATCGCACGCGGGGATGCCGTCAATTTCGTTAAGAATAAAATCAAGGAAAAGCCGAGCGGTGAGGTTTGGCGTTTTTATGCCTGCGGCGGCGACGGTACGCTTTCAGAGGTAGTAAACGGTGCAGTTAATGAAAATGCGAGAGTGTCGCCGGGGGCGCTTCCAGGGATTGAAGTTGGATGTATACCGATCGGAACGGGTAACGATTTTGTCAGAAATTTCACCTCAAGTGAATTTTTTGGCGATATAACGAAACAGCTTCTTGCCGATTCTATGGAAATAGACTGTTATTCATGCGCTGAAGGACGATACGGCGTAAACATGATAAATATCGGATTTGACTGTGACGTGGTTGTTAAGGCAGGCGAATTCAAAAAGCGGCGTTTTATACCAAAGGGACTTGCATATATTGCAGGCGTTATCGCTCTTCTTCGTCACAACCGTGGATGCGTTATTCATGTTAAACGCGAGGATGGCAGTGAGGTTACAAAGGAATTTCAGCTTGTCAGTGCCGCGAACGGTGGATGGTGCGGCGGAGGATTTCACTCTGCACCGAGAAGTGCGCTTAATGACGGTCTTTTAGATATAAGTCTTATTGATAAAGTGACGCGGCGCGATTTTGTACGTCTTGTGGGTTCATATAAAAAAGGCACTCACCTTGAAACGAAGCTTGGACGTAAAATCGTTGAATACAAGCAGGGAACATCGGTCACTTTCGAGTTTGCAGAGCCGACTAATGTTTGTATTGACGGAGAGATATCCGTTATGGAGAGATTAGAGCTTTCAGTTATGCCGCGAGCGATTGCGTTTGTGCTTCCGGTTGGATGTAAGATTAAATAAACAAATGGCAGGAGATTATTTTGTGTCTCCTGCTTTTCCTATTGGACTGATTTTGCTTCCGGTGTAATAATGTGTCAGTATTTCGCGGTAACTCTTGCCGGTTTTCGCCATAGCTTCGGCGCCGTTCTGACTCATCCCGACTCCGTGACCGTAACCGTGAGTGCGAAAATATAGTCTGCCGTTGCTTATCCATGCGGTGAAGTCGGTTGATCTCAGCGAAAAGATACTTCGTGCGGCGGCGGATGAGAGTGTGACGTTACCGATGGTCAATTCACGGCAGCGTCCCGATTTTGTGCGAGTGATGCGAAGTGCGGTGCTTTTGTTGTAAGCGTAACCGTTTGCCCGAAGCGTTTTTGTAACTTCATCAAGTGTGAACGATACAGTGTAATCAGGAGCATTTTCGAAAGAGGGCACAGCACACAGATATGGAAGCTGACTTAACCAGACCTCTCCGCTGTTTTCGGTATATCCGCCCGAGCTTGCGTGCCAGACTGCGAGAATGGATTTACCGTTATAAGTTACGACTTCACCCTCAGTTGCCAGAGCGGCGGCACGTGACGCTTCGAATGCTGCCTTGGCGTATGATTCACCGTAGCGTTCGGCAAGCTCCGATTCGGTGATATATCCGCAGCAGTGGGTGATATCGGTGCAGACATCTGCACGGCTTTCATGCGGATGTGAACCGGTTTCAAGGCAGTAATAAAGATACGTCCTCGCGGCGACGGCTTGTGCTTTCAAAGCTTCCTCATCATATGTATACGGAACCTCATGTGCAACAACACGTGCGACGTATTCTTCGACTGTGACCTGATCGAGTGTATCGTTGTTCTCAATTATAAGCGTTGGTTCAATGGGGGATATGGGTTGGAGCTGTGGTGACATCAGAGATATAGATAATGCAAGTGAAAAAGCGTGTATATTCATGTTTACCCCCGTTTTATTACCGAAAATAGGTGGATTTTAAGATGAAAATGCAATATTTTACATAAATTCTTGCATATTTTGAAAAAGCTATTGCAATTTTCTTCAATATATGATATAATAGTTAATATATAATTTCTGGTGGGAGGAATTTCCATGCAACAAGCTTTTAATAATTCGTTTATGCGTAACGCGCCGCTCTCCGAAACGAGTGAGCTTTTTGAATCGCTTTTGGCAGGTTCAAGAGAGCATTACTCCATTCCGGCGTCTGCGTTCACTAACTATAATGTCAAGCGCGGTCTGCGTAACCCCGACGGTACAGGCGTTATGGCAGGTATAACCAAGATCGGTAACGCGCACGGTTATATTATAAATGAAGGCGATAAGATTTCAATCCCCGGTGAGCTTTATTACCGTGGATATAACGTCGCCGATCTCATCCGCGGATACACCGAGGAGGGAAGATACGGCTTTGAGGAAACTGCATACCTTTTGTTCTTCGGCGAGCTTCCGTCGCAGAAGCAGCTTAATGATTTTGACACGCTGCTCGATTCATACCGTTTCCTTCCGCCGAGATTCACCGATGACGTTATCATGCGTGCACCGACACCGTCGCTTATGAACAAGATCGCGACGTCTGTTCTTGCACTTTACGCATACGACGAGAATCCCGACGAAACCAGCCTTGAAAATATGCTCCGTCAGTCGATGCAGCTTCTTGCACGTCTGCCGATCATTGCGGCGCAGACTTATGCCTTCAACCGCAGCTATTTCCACGGCGAGAGCCTTAATATTCACAATCCGCAGAATCATCTTTCGACTGCGCAGAATTTCTTGCGCATCATGCGCCCCGACTGTAATTACACCGAGGCTGAAGCGAAGTTGCTTGACCTTTGCCTTGTACTCCACGCTGAGCACGGCGGCGGTAACAACTCGGCGTTCACTTGCCGTGTCGTTTCATCGTCGGGAACGGACAGCTATTCCGCAATTGCTTCCGCGATCGGCTCGCTCAAGGGTCCGAAGCACGGTGGTGCTAACATAAAGGTTTGTCAGATGTTCGACTCGATCAAAGAGGGCGTTGGCAACTGGGAGGATGATGATGAGGTTACATCGTTCCTTGAAAAGATCATCCGCGGTGAGGAAGGTGACCATTCGGGACTTATTTACGGTATGGGACACGCAATTTACACCTTATCCGACCCCCGTGCGGTAATGCTTAAGAAGTACGCGAAAGAGCTTGCAAAGGGAACCGAATACGAGCGTGAATTTGCGCTGCTTGAATCGGTTGAGCGTTTGTCTCCTGCGGTCTACTCGCGTTACAAGAATCTTGATAAGAATATATGCGCGAATGTTGACCTTTATTCGGGGCTTGTCTACCGTATGCTCGGTATACCGGTTGAGCTTTACACACCTCTGTTTGCCATTGCAAGAATCGCAGGCTGGTGTGCGCACCGTATCGAGGAGGTTGCGACGGGCAAGAAGATCATCCGTCCTGCATACAAGGCTATTGCAAAGCCGAGAGAATATGCTCCGCTTGTTATAAGAGGCGGAAACTAATCTGATAAAAGAGGGAACGTACACGCTGCGTTCTCTTTTTTGATAATGCTATCACTTTACCATACTGTAAAAAATGACTTCGCACCCACGAAAGAGGGGTAAAAAACGGCGAAATCAAGCGATTTTGCGAGGAAATGATGTTGTAAATTAAAATTTTGAGATTTTTTTTGAAAAAGGTATTGACAAGTATTAACTTGTGTGATATAATATTGCACGTTGAGAAATGTCCGTGGATGTGCGACTAACCCACGCCGCCGCGCAAACAGCTCATTTATAGTAATTATTTTTTGAAAGGAATACCTATTATGTCCACATACATGGCTAAAAAGGAAACCCTCGAGCGTAAGTGGTATGTAATCGACGCAGCAGGTAAGCCCCTCGGCAAGACCGCTGTTCTCGCTGCTACTATCCTCAGAGGTAAGCACAGACCTGAATTCACCCCCAACGTTGACTGTGGTGAGTTCGTTATCATCATCAACGCAAAGGACGCTGTCCTCACCGGCAAGAAGCTGGAGCAGAAGTATTATCGCCATCACAGCGGTTACATCGGCGGCCTCAAGGAAACAAGCTACAAGACCCTTATGGCAACAAAGCCCGAGCTTGCTATGCAGCTCGCAGTTAAGGGTATGCTTGCTAAGAACAAGCTCGGTTCGGCTCAGATCAACCGTCTTAAGGTTTACGCAGGCGCAGAGCACAAGCAGCAGGCACAGCAGCCCGTAGCTTATCCCGCTGAATAATCGAAAGGAGATAATACACAATGTATCAGAGTGCAAAGCCGTATTTCTACGGCACAGGCAGAAGAAAGAAATCCATTGCTCGTGTACGCATTGTTCCCGGTACCGGCAATATCACTGTCAACGGCAAGTCCATTGACGAATATTTTGGTCTTGAAACTCTCAAGCTCATCATCAATCAGCCTTTCGGCGCAACTGCAACTGAAGGTAAGTTCGACATCATCGCTAACGTTAAGGGCGGCGGACTTTCCGGTCAGGCAGGTGCTATCCGTCACGGCCTTTCCAGAGCTCTTCTTCAGGCTGACGAAACCTATCGTCCGGCTCTCAAAAAGGCCGGATTCCTCACTCGTGACCCGAGAATGAAGGAAAGAAAGAAGTACGGTCTCAAAGCAGCTCGCCGTGCAAGCCAGTTCTCAAAGAGATAAAAAACCTCAAAATCCCGATGGTATCAAGCCATTCGGGGTTTTTTCTTTTGCTTGTGTTTGTTGCGGTTTGTATTGATTTATTGCATTTCATATGGGACAAATAGTGGACAAACAGCGAATTATAAAAAATGAAGCGCAACTGAATTTCTGAATGACCTCAATGTGGCCCAACAGGTGTACGTCCAAGACGTGAATCAGTTGCACTCTAATTGATAATATAACATAAAACTGTAAATATGTCAATATACAAAAAATCGAAAGATGTTACGCATGAGTCAAATGCACCGCAAAGCGATACCAATAACACAACGTCCGAAACGCACCATGCTTCTCCATCTTCCGACACTACTATTATACCGCAAAACGCCAATTCTGTCAATAAAAATTGAGAGTTCTCAATATCTCGCTGATTTAGAAAAAATCCGCAAGGCGTACGTCCAAGACGTTAAAGAGAACTCCCTTATGATATTATACCATAAAATTTAGATTCTGTAAACAGCATAAATCTGATAACAAGTATTAATTGAAAGAACTTTTAACAGCGAGTGATACTTGATCTCGTATATGATTACTATGAGATCGCATCTTTAGCTATGTATAGCTGCGCGAAACCTGAATCCGCCTAGACGAGACTATATATAGCTATAACACAGAAAAAGCCCTCTACCCGGCAGACTTTACATGCCGACGTAAACACCTATAAAGGTGCCGATAGAGAACTTTTTAATAATATATCACATATGACAACAAAAAAGCAACAAACAAATTGTAAATAATCCTGTCAAGAGCGAATTTTCATTCACTAATGCCACTAACGTGCCGCGATTGGCTTAGAATACAGAACTACTAATAATCAAATCGTAAAAATCGGGACGGTTTATGTTTATTTGCAGTATTCTTCAATAAACTCAACAACCGGAGTCGGATCGTCAAGCGAGTGCGGATGATGTCCACAATCCTCTTTCAAAATCGTCTTAACATGACCGCCTGCCGCCTTGACACGCTCCGCAGTTATCGCGCCGTTTCTTTCCCAAACGACTGTTGTGTCTGCAAGTCCTGCAACGATGACGAGCGGTATATCAGCAATTTCTTTGGCTTTGTCAATCGGATTGCCGCGAAAAGAGGGAAGTGTTTCTTCTGTCAATCCATACAGCCGCATACAATCTGCCCGCTCGCGTGTACCGATCATGTCATCACGACACGGCCAGTCACGGATATCCTGCACAGGTGCATCAAGATAAATACCGCCAACACAGTCGGGATATTCTGCCGCGTAATTGACAGCATAAAGTCCGCCGCGTGAGAAGCCGAACAGTACAGGCTTTCTTGAAAGAGCAAATGCGACAGTCACAAAATCCTGAAACTCGTGCATCATTATAAGCGAGCTTGGCGCACCGTACATGTTGCTGACGTTATGGTAAACGATATGCCAGCCTTTTTCAAGAAGTGCCTTGTCAACTGTGTCAAATTCTTCAAAAAATTCGGTACGCCAGACGGTTGGGTTACCCTCAAGCGGCTCATCGGGAATGACGACAAGCGAGCGGCGACCGTTCAGGGTGAATCTACGGATTGACGATGTATCGGTGTAACGCTCATCCGAGATGAACCTGTACTCGAAAATCGTGCCGCCGTCAACGCCAACAGTTGAATCCTCGGAGACGGCGAACGTGCTCGGATAGCCGTAAGAGTTGTATGCAATGCTGACATATTTGGTGGCTCGGTCAAGCTGCCAGCCTTTGTCGATGCCGTCTGTGGTTATAGGTTCGGTTTCGGCAATTTCATGCGTGATTGCGTCTGTTATAATTTCTTCCGTTTCAGGGATCTCGTCATAAAAAGAGGGCGAACCGCAGGCGAAAAGGTTCATTGTCCAAAGCATAAGAATGATAAGTGACAGTAATCTTTTCATAGCGCTTCACCCTTTATATTATTTTGTTAAGATTAAAGAGCCTTTACAATAGCCTCTGTGTCGGAAGCGATGACAAGCTCCTCGTCGGTGGGAAGTACCCAAACCTGAACCTTGGAAGCGTCTGTCGAAAGCTTAACATTGTTGGGCTGACGGAGAGTCTTAGCATTAAGCTCGTTATCAATTTTGATGCCGAGGAAGTCCATATCGGTGCAAGCACGCTCACGAAGCTCGGGGTTGTTCTCGCCCATACCTGCGGTGAATACAACAGCATCGAGACCGTTCATTGCAGCTGCGTACATACCGATGTACTTCTTAACCTGGTATGCAAGGATGTTAGCCGCAAGCTCTGCACGCTTGTTACCCTCAAGGATTGCAGCCTCGATATCACGGCTGTCGGAGGAAAATCCGGAAACTCCGAGGAAGCCGCACTTCTTGTTCATGAAGTCGCTCATTTCGCTCGGTGTGTAGCCCTCATGCTCCATGATGAAGGTTACGATTGCAGGGTCGATAGAACCGCAGCGTGTACCCATTTCAACACCGTCGAGAGGAGTGAAGCCCATCGAAGTGTCGATAACCTTACCGTCCTTAACAGCGGAGATCGAGGAACCGTTACCGATGTGGCAGGTTACGATTTTGGTGCCCTCGGTCTTGCCGAGAATCTTGCACATTTCGCCTGCAACGAAGCGGTGAGATGTACCGTGTGCACCGTAGCGGCGGATGGAGTACTTCTCATACATTTCGTACGGGATCGGATACATCCAAGCGTAATCGGGCATTGTCTGATGGAAAGCTGTGTCGAATACGAGAACCTGGGGAACACCGGGAAGCTCGTTTGTGATACCCTCGATACCCATAAGGTGTGCGGGAGTGTGGAGAGGTGCAAGGTCGATACACTTGTTGAGCTTTTCGATAACCTCGGGAGTTACGAGAACAGACTCGGAGAAGTAAGCACCGCCGTGAACGACACGGTGACCAACTGCTTCGATCTCGCTCATCGACTTGAGGCAGCCGTACTGCTCGGAAACGAGAGTGTCAACGAGGATCTTGGTTGCCACAGAGTGGTTCGGCATTGCGAGCTCTGCAACATAATTTTCCTTGCCGGGCATTTTGTGGGTGATCTTACCGTCGATACCGATTCTCTCACAGATACCCTTTGCGACTACTTCGTAGGTAGCGGTGTCGAAAAGCTGATACTTAAGCGACGAGCTACCTGCGTTTACAACTAAAACTTTCATGATTTTTCCTCCGTATAATATTGCATTTATAATTATTTTATGGTAAAATAAAACTATACACTATATTGTAACATAAATTTCTCATAATTTCAATAGGTATTGTGAAATTTATGCCGATTTTTTCTTATCGGAGAGTGAAAATGAAAATTTACGCCGTTATTTCGGAATTTAACCCGTTTCACAACGGACACAAATATCTTATCGACACACTGAAAAAGGACGCTGACACTGCGGTTATCGCCATTATGAGCGGAAGCTTTGTCGAGCGCGGCGATGTTTCGGTCATTGATAAATACTCACGTGCCGAAGCCGCTGTTATGTGCGGTGTTGACCTTGTTCTTGAGCTTCCTGCACCGTGGTGCTTTGCCGGAGCGGAGTTTTTTGCGCTTGGCGGTGTTTCTGTTGCGAATAGACTCGGTATTGTCGATTCGCTCGCTTTCGGAAGTGAATCGGGTGACACTGAATCACTCATGAAGTGTGCCGATAATTTGTCGTCTGAGAAATTCAGAACCGCCCTTGAAGCAGCACGTGTATCAAGGCGTGATGTCGGAATTGCCACGCTTCGTGCGGAGATTTACAAGGAGCTTTTCGGTGAGAGCGAGCATTTCACAGGCTCGAACGATCTTTTGGCGCTTGAATATATCCGTGCACTTAAACGTCTTGACAGTGGTATTACTCCGACCGCGATAAAACGTATCGGAGAGGTGTACAACTCCGAAGAACTGACCGAAATATGCTCGGCGACCGCTATACGTCGAGTCCTTACCCCCGAAATCAGTGATTATTCTAAACGTGATATGTCGCGTTATATGCCAAAGCCGTCATATGATATTCTCGAACATGAACTGTCGGAGGGACGCATATATGCGCTTAACTGTCTTGATACAGCGGTGATGTCACTTCTTCGCGGACGCGGTGCTGAATCGCTTTCGGGTATTATGGAAGCTTCGGGCGGCATAGAAAACCGTCTTGCTGCTCTTGCAGATGACTGCCGCACCATCGAGGAGCTTACCACGGCGGCTAAAGGCAGACACTATTCCGAATCGCGTATACGCCGTATGTTGATTGCGTCGTTGCTTGGTATCACAATGCACGATGTTGAGACTGCACCTGAGTTTACAACGGTACTCGCCGCAAATTCACGCGGACGTGAGCTTCTTTCACTTGCAAGAAAACGTGCGACAATTGCGATTCTCTCAAAGCAGTCGTCATCAAAGGAGCTTGACGGACTTGCGGCTGAGCAGTATGCACGCTATATGAGGTCGGAAAGAGTTGCAGAGCTTTGTTGTCTTTCCGAGCCGAGACGCGAAAGCGCTGTGATGATATGATAATTTCTCTTGACAGTATATGGACAAATATGGTATAATTATATCTGTGAAACTCATAAGGGTGGTGTTGATTTATGAAATGTAAAGAAGTATTTGAAGCAATCGGCAGCCTGAATGAACGGTATCTTGACATATTGGAAGCCGTTTGTAATATAGAGAGTCCCACAGACTTCAAGCGAGGCGTTGATGCTGTTGGGGAATATTTCCTTAACATGGCGAAAAGCCGCGGTTGGCATACAGAGGTTTTCGAGCAGGAGGTTTCGGGAAACGTAGTCGTTATCACGTTGAATCCCGATGCGCCCGGTGAGCCGTTATCCGTTTCGGGACATATGGACACGGTTCATCCCGTCGGTCTGTTTGGTACACCTGCTGTGACACGCGATGAGAAAAATATGTACGGTCCCGGAGTTATGGACTGTAAGGGCGGTATTGTTGCGGCGTTTATGGCGATGGATGCACTTGAGAAATGCGGCTTTAAGGATCGTCCCGTGAAGCTGTTCCTTCAGTCTGACGAGGAAAACAGCAGCAAATCCAGTTCTCAGGCTACAATAAACTATATTTGCGAAAGGGCAAAGGGCTCCGTGGCATTTTTGAATCTTGAAGGCATAAGCGGAAAGACGGCTGTTTTGCAGAGAAAGGGCATCTTGCGATACAGCTTCACTGTACACGGTAAGGCACTTCATTCATCGCGCTGTGCAGAAGGAGCGAGTGCAATCGCGGAGGCTGCCTATAAGATTATAGAATTAGAGAAAATGAAGAATCCGGACGGACTCACCTGCAGCTGCGGCGTTATAAATGGCGGAACGGTTGCCAATACTGTACCGGAAGAATGTACATTTATTGCTGACATACGCTTTGCCACGCTTGATGAGGTCAGAGAGGTCAGGGAAAAGATTAAAGAAATCGCCGAAAACTCGACAATACCGGGATGCACCTGTGATTTCCACGAGATTAGTTACCGTCCTGCTATGGTAAAATCTGATAAGAATTACGAGCTGCTTAATAAGATGAACGATATTTTCGAGGCTAACGGTATGCCGCACCTTGAGGCACGCAGTTGTCTTAGCGGTTCGGATGCGGCTTATGTGACCGAATGTGGTATTCCTTGTGTTGACAATGTCGGAACAGAGGGGAAAAACATACATTCCCGCGATGAATATATCGAGCTCAAATCTTTGGCAGAGGCTGCAAAAAGAGTTGCCGCTGTTGCTTATTGTATTTAAAACAATTATAATATTTTTGAAAGGATATAATCACTATGAAAAAAGTTGCAGTTATCATGGGCAGTGATTCCGATCTGCCCGTAGTTAAGAAATGTATCGACCAGCTTGTTGCGTTCGGTATTCCGTATGAAGCGCACGTTATAAGCGCACACAGAACTCCCCGTCAGGCAGAGGAATTTGCTTCAAATGCGAAGGCAAACGGTTTCGGCGTAATAATCGCGGCGGCAGGTAAAGCGGCACATCTCGGCGGCGTTATCGCGGCTTACACAACGCTTCCCGTTATCGGTATTCCGATCAAGTCATCGACCATGGACGGACTCGATTCGCTTCTTTCGATGGTACAGATGCCGGGCGGTATTCCCGTTGCGACGGTTGCAATCGACGGCGCACAGAACGCAGCAATTTTAGCGGCACAGATGCTCGCGCTTTCCGATGACACACTTGCAGACAGACTTGAGCGCTTCAAGGCGGAGATGGAAGCAGGTGTTATCGCAAAGGATGCAAAGCTGCAGGCAGAGCTTAACTGAGGTACACGATGAAGAAAATAGCTGTACTTGTTTCGGGCGGCGGCACCAATCTGCAGGCGATTCTTGATGCCAGTGATTCGGGGATCATAAAAAGCGGACGCGTTGACGTGGTTGTTTCCTCAAAAGAGGGAGCATATGCGCTCGAGCGTGCGAAAAATCACGGTGTTGAGGGAATCGTTGTTCCCAAAAAGGAATATCCCGACCGTGTCGAATACACAAAAAAGCTGATCGAGGTGCTTTCCGCACGCGGTATTGATCTTGTTGTCCTTGCAGGATTTATGATAATCCTCGATGAAGCGTTCACGCGTACCTATGAAAACCGCGTTATCAATGTTCATCCGGCACTTATACCAAGCTTCTGCGGCGACGGATTTTACGGTCTGCACGTACACGAAGCGGCACTCGCAAAGGGTGTTAAGGTCTCCGGTGCGACGGTACATTTTGTAAACGAGGTTTGCGACGGTGGTCCAATCATCGCACAAAAGGCGGTGGCAATCGAGGAGGGTGACACACCCGAAATCCTGCAGAAGCGTATCATGGAGCAGGCAGAATGGAAGATACTCCCCGAGGCTATTGAGCTTTTCTGCTCGGACAGACTGTCTGTTGAAAACGGTATCGTTCATATTAAATAAGCATACAAAAAACGGTGCAAGCTTAAACTGCACCGTTAGTTTTTTTATGTTTGACAAACAAGAGTGTTTTGGTTGAGGAATCGTATTTCTTTGCTCGAATGTGAATTATCAGCTCCTCAAGCGTAGCAAGTCCGGCAACAATGCAGACTGTGATACAAATTGCAACTGCCGGAGAATGCTTGATAAAATAAGGAACAATGAAAATTGTGATTCCCGTCAGCTTATTGAGATAAGTGTGAAGCGTGGCGAACCGGCGATATTTTATTGCCGCGAGAAGATATGAACAGATGCGCACAAAAATTATTGCGAAAACGGCTATCCAGATCTTTGATGGAAGGATATTACGCAGCGTTGGAAGAAGCTTCACGAGCATCACGGCGTAAAAGAGAAAGTCCGCAATGGTGTCGAGCACTGTTCCAAGCTCACTTGTTACATGATAACGTCTTGCTATCCAGCCGTCGATTGCATCGCTGATTCCGGCAAGGGTGTAAACAATAAAAAACGCGATGGTTAATGGCTTGATGAAAATGAGCGAAACCGATCCGCATATGCGAAATAGTGTTATTAAATTTGGTAGAATGGCTATCATTTTATCACCTCGCCACGAATACATATGCTCCATTGTATCACACTTTCTTTGCTTTTTCAATAGTTTTTTACATATTTTTTATGTAAAATATAAATTTTTCTTCATAGGAAAAACTTATAAACTATTGACGAGTGTAGGTGAGTTGTGGTATAATATACTCATTAGAATACTATTATGCCAGGCAGGAATAATGTACCTGCCACGAAAGGAAACAAAATTATGAAAACAGACATCCAAATTGCACAGGAAGCAACCATGCTCCCAATCGGGAAGATCGCCGAAAAGCTCGGAGTGACCGAGGACGAACTCGAATACTACGGCAAGTACAAGGCGAAAATCAACGACGCTTTTATCAAGCGCACCGAGGACAAGCCTAACGGCAAGCTGATTCTCGTTACCGCTATCAATCCGACACCGGCAGGCGAAGGTAAGACAACAACTACAGTCGGTCTCGGTATGGCAATGGAGAAGATCGGCAAAAACGCAGTTATAGCACTTCGCGAGCCCTCTCTCGGACCGGTTTTCGGCGTTAAGGGCGGCGCGGCAGGCGGCGGATATGCACAGGTCGTTCCGATGGAGGATATCAATCTCCACTTTACCGGCGACTTCCACGCAATCACTGCGGCAAACAATCTCCTTTGCGCAATACTTGACAACCATCTCCAGCAGGGTAACGAGCTCGGTATTGACCCGAGACGCGTTGTTGTCATCCGCTGCACCGACACAAATGACCGTGCGCTTCGCAACTGCGTGATCGGTATGGGCGGTAAGCTCTCCGGCGTTGTACGTGAGGATCACTTCCAGATCACCGTTGCTTCCGAGGTTATGGCTATCCTTTGCCTTGCAGAGTCCATTTCCGACCTCAAGAAGCGTCTTGGTAACATTCTCGTTGCATACAAATATGACGGCTCTCCCGTATACGCTCGTGATATCAAGGCTGAGGGCTCGATGACCGCACTGCTTAAGGACGCTATCAAGCCGAACCTCGTTCAGACGCTTGAGAATACTCCCGCTATCATTCACGGCGGCCCGTTTGCAAACATCGCACACGGCTGTAACTCGGTGCGTGCGACAAAGCTTGCTCTCAAGCTCGCTGACTACTGCATCACAGAGGCAGGCTTCGGTGCTGACCTTGGTGCGGAGAAGTTCCTTGACATCAAGTGCCGTAAGGCAGGACTCACACCGAGCGCGATAGTTCTCGTTGCAACTGTTCGTGCGCTTAAATACAACGGCGGCGTACCCAAGACCGAGCTCAAGAATGAAAATCTCGCGGCTCTCGAAAAGGGTATCGTTAACCTCGAAGCGCACATCGACAACTTGACAAAGTACGGTGTGCCCGTAGTTGTTGCGCTCAACCGTTTTGACACCGACACCGATGCAGAGCTTGATTTCATCCGCAAGGCTTGTGAAGCAAGAGGCGCAGAGCTTGCACTTTCCGAGGTGTTCGCTAAGGGCGGAGACGGCGGGGTTGAGCTTGCCAATAAGGTCGTTGCGGCTTGCGAAAAGGCATCAAACTTCAAGGTGCTCTATCCCGATGAAATGTCGATCAAAGACAAGATTGCGACCGTTGCACGCGAAATTTACGGCGCTGACAATGTAGTTTATGAGGCAGGCGCAGAAAAGCAGCTTTCGGAAATCCTCGCACTTGATGAAAAGTATGCGCGTTTCCCGGTATGTATGGCAAAGACACAGTATTCGCTTTCAGATGATCCTGCAAAGCTCGGTCGTCCGAAGGGATTCACGCTGACTGTACGTGAGGTAAGACTTTCGGCAGGTGCAGAATTTATTGTTGCGCTCACCGGAACAATACTCACAATGCCAGGTCTTCCCAAAACTCCTGCGGCATATAATATTGACGTTGATGACGACGGAAAGATCACCGGTCTGTTTTAATGAAAATTATTGAAAAAATAACTCACTGCGCCGATGAAACAGAAATTGTCGGCGCAGAAATTGCGAAATTTGTTCTCGAAAAAAATGAGAGCTTTGTGACACTTTACGGCGATCTCGGCGCAGGTAAAACCGCTTTCACACGTGGGTTTGCTTCGGTGATCGTTCCCGATGCCGATGTCTGCTCGCCGACGTATACCATCGTTAACGAATATGAGGGCACTCCGTCGCTGTTTCATTTCGATATGTACCGCATTGAAGATGAGGATGCTCTCGATTCGATCGGATTTTACGATTATTTCGGACGCGGTATAATTATTACCGAATGGAGCGAAAATATTCCGTTTGCGCTTCCCGAAAGATATGTTCGTGTCACCATTGAAAAGCTCGGCGATGACGAAAGAAAAATAACTGCGGAGATTTGTGGTAATTAAAATGTTGATCTTAGCAATTGATACAAGCGCAAATACGGCGACGTGTGCGCTTCTTCGTGACGGACGTATGCTCGCGCTTTACACCGAAAACGGTCTGCTGACGCACAGCGAAACCATGCTTCCGATGATTGAAAATATGCTTGCGAAAGCGGCTGTGAAGATTGGTGACATTGATGCTTTTGCTGTTTCGGAGGGCCCCGGGTCGTTCACCGGTGTGCGAATTGGTGTGTCACTTATAAAGGGACTTGCTTTTAATACCGGAAAGCCGTGTGTCGGCGTGTCAACTCTTGCGGCACTTGCTAAAAATCTTGACGGATATGACGGATATGTCGTCCCCGTTATGGATGCTCGCAGAAATCAGGTTTATACGGCTATATTCAAGGACGGTGAGCGTTTAGTGCAGGATATGCTTCTGCCGCTTGACGAGCTGAAAGCACGGCTTATCGAAATGGGCGCACTGAATATCCGTCTTTGCGGTGACGGTTACGATCTCGCACGCGGATATTTTGCGGAAAGCGAGATCACAGTGACCGATACGTCGCCGCTGCTCATACCGCAGAATGCACTTTCTGTGGCTCTTATCGCGGATGAACTCCTTTCGCGTGATGAATCAAAGACAGACAGAGAGCTCTCGGCGCATTATCTTCGTGCATCGCAGGCTGAGCGTGAACTTAAAGAAAAGCTCGGCGCGGTTAAATAACTTACAATAATATTTTAAGGAGAAAGAACATGGAAAAAATTCTTGCTATCGCCTGTGATCACGGCGGTTACGAACTGAAAAACGAAATTATCGAGCATCTTAAGAAGCAGGGAATCGCTTATAAGGATTTCGGCTCTTATTCGACCGAAAGCGTTAACTATCCCGATTATGCAAAGTTACTCTGTCAGGCAATACAGTCCGGCGAATGTTACCGCGGAATCCTCGTTTGCGGTACAGGTATTGGTATGTCTATGGCGGCAAACAAGCATCGCGGTATACGTGCGGCGTGTGCTTCAGATGCTTTTTCTGTGAAGTTCACACGTATGCACAATGATGCGAATGTGCTTTGTCTTGGCGGACGTGTTGTTGGTACAGGACTCGGCCTCGAGCTTTGCGATATTTTCATCAACACCGAGTTTGAAGGCGGACGTCATCAGGCACGTGTTGACATGATTGCCGAGATTGAAAAGAGCGAAGCTGCTAAATAAGTAACATTACAGTCCTTCAAAACGAGGGGCTGTTTCTTTGATAGTTATCCAATCACATGACCGCGTGATACGGTATATTAACTACTTGCGAATAAAAGTGAAAAATATTGTTAAATAATGAATAGTACACTTGAAAAAGGCTTATATATCAGATATAATAATCTTATCAAAATTTAAGGAGGACTTCAAATGTCACCACATTCCACAGAGCTTTCCGAGCTTATAAAATCGCTTGAGAGCTCCGATAACGGTTTAACCGATGAAAAAGCGTCGGCTTTACTCGAAAAGTACGGAAAAAACAAGCTTCGCGAAAAAAAGAAAAAGACCATACTTCAGCGTTTCTTCGAGCAGTTCAAGGACGTTATGATCATGATACTTATCGCGGCGGCTGTTGTATCCTTTGTAATAGCTTGTGTTGAACAGAATCCAAAGGAATTTTTTGAGCCTGCTTTGATACTTCTGATAGTCGTTCTGAACGCTATTATGGGTGTTGTTCAGGAATCGAAGGCAGAAAAATCGCTTGAGGCTCTGCAGAATTTATCGGCACCCCATGCGAGAGTTATCCGCGGCGGCAAAGAGGAAATTATTGACGCTGCCGATCTTGTTCCCGGTGATATTATTAAAATAGAAGCCGGAGACTTTGTTCCTGCTGACGCTCGTCTCATTTCATCATCATCTCTTAAATCCGAGGAATCTGCGCTGACCGGTGAATCTGTTCCGTCAGAAAAGGATGCGAACGCAGTCGTTGCCGAGGATTCGCCTCTCGGTGACCGCAAGAACATGATATATTCCGGATGTTCCGTGTCTTACGGTTCAGGTAAGGCTATAGTTACAGGCACGGGTATGAGCACCGAAATGGGTAAGATCGCCGGACTTCTTGAGGGCGAGAGCGACGGTCAGACTCCGCTTCAGAGAAAGCTCGCACAGCTGGGTAAGTATCTCGGCTTCGTAGCGCTTGGTGCTTGTGCAGTTATCTTTGTTATCGGTCTTATAAATAACCTTGATCCGATGGATATGTTCATGACTGCGGTTTCACTTGCAGTTTCCGCTATTCCCGAGGGACTTCCGGCTATTGTTACAGTCGTCCTTTCGATCGGTGTACAGCGCATGGTTAAGCGCAACGCTATCATTCGTCGTCTGCCTGCTGTCGAAACGCTCGGAAGTGCATCTGTAATTTGTTCGGATAAAACAGGTACTCTCACACAGAACCGTATGACTCTCGTTCGCGGTTGGCTTGCAAACGGAAACTTATCCGAAGATATAACCGATGACAACAGCGAGGACATGCGCCGTCTTATAAAGCTTGGTGCACTCTGCTGTGACGGTTCGGTCGTTTTTGAAAATGACGGCACAGTCAAGCACATCGGTGACCCCACGGAAACCTCCATCGTTTTTGCCGCAACTCGTAACGGCATGCACAAGGACGAGATTAACGCTGAATGTCCGCGTGTGTTCGATCTTCCGTTCGACTCCGACCGTAAGCTTATGACCACAGTCAACAAGATCGGCGACAAGCTGACTGTTATCACCAAGGGTGCATATGATATGCTTATCGAGCGTTGCACCTCGGGTGACATTGACACATCTCGCCGTGTGTGCGAGGAAATGAGCTCCGATGCGCTCCGTGTTATTGCAGTTGCCATCAAGGAGATTGATGCACTTCCCGAAAATCCCGATAGCGACACGCTCGAAAATGGGCTTACGCTTATCGGTCTTGTCGGCATGATAGACCCGCCGCGTAATGAGGCACGTGACGCTGTTGCTGTTTGTAAGAGCGCGGGAATCCGTCCCGTTATGATCACGGGTGACCACGTTATAACAGCCACTGCGATTGCAAAGGATCTTGGCATATACAATGAGGGCGATGAGGCTGTCACCGGTGCAGAACTTCAGAAGATGAGCGATGAGGAGCTTGATCAGCGTATACGAAAAATCTCCGTTTATGCACGTGTATCGCCCGAGGATAAGATCCGCATTGTCAAGGCATGGCAGAAGCAGGACGAGGTCGTTTCGATGACCGGTGACGGCGTAAACGATGCTCCTGCGCTTAAAGCTGCAGATATCGGCTGTGCAATGGGTATAACCGGCACAGACGTTGCCAAGGGTGCGGCTGATATGACGCTTACTGACGATAATTTCGCTACAATCGTTGATGCTGTTCGTGAGGGACGCGGTATTTACGCAAATATCCGTAAGGTTGTCGGATATCTCCTCGGAACAAACATCGGCGAGGTGTTCACTGTATTTTTTGCGATGATTCTTTGGCACGCAACACCGCTGCTTTCAATGCAGCTTCTCTGGATCAACCTCGTAACAGACTCACTTCCGGCAATCGCGCTCGGTATGGAGCCCGTTGAAAAGGATATCATGCAGAGTAAGCCCAAGCCCAAGAAAGAGGGAATCTTCGCTCACGGTCTCGGTATTCAGGTTGTACTTCAGGGCATCATGTTCGCGGCACTGACGCTTTCCGGTTACTATATCGGTGAGAATATCATCGCTCCGACTCTCGCACTTGATCCTGCTCATGCCGGTCAGACAATGGCGTTTATTATACTTGCGATGACACAGGTCTTCCAGTCATTCAATATGCGCTCGAATAAGTCGCTCTTTAAGATCGGTCCGTTTACAAACAAGACTCTCAATTTAGCGGCACTTTCGTCGTTCGTATTGACTGCGCTCGTTGCGCTTACGCCTATTAACTCGGCGTTTGGTCTTGTTCTTCTCAAGCCTGTTCACTATCTGATCGCGCTTGGTCTTGCATTCGTTCCGACTGTTATAACAGAGCTTTTAAAGGCATTTAAAATTGTTAAGTGAATTTTTTGAGGTGGACTATGAAAAATTTGGGGTATTATAATGGCAAATATGATTCGCTTGACGAAATGACAGTGCCTTTTAACGACCGTGTGCATTTCTTCGGTGACGGCGTTTATGAGGCGACTCTCGCTAGAAACTATAAGATATATGCGCTTGATGAGCATATCGACAGACTTTACAGAAGTGCTTCTATGGTGGACATTAATATTTCCGAGACAAAGGACGAAATGAAGCAAATTCTTTCAGAGCTTGTCAAAAAGCTTGATGATCCGGACCAGCTTGTTTATTGGCAGGTTACAAGAGGCATACAGGCGAGAAATCACACCTATCCCGATGATATGAAAGGTAATCTTTGGGTGGTTTTAAAGTCTGCGAAGATCAAGGATATTTATCAACCGATTGAAGTTATTACTGCACCCGACACGAGATTTTTACACTGTAATATCAAAACGCTCAACCTGCTTCCTGCGGTTATGTACGCGCAACAGGCAGCGCGAAGCGGTGTTTATGAAACCATTCTTTACCGTGAGGGCGGCAGAGTTACAGAATGTTCACACTCAAATGTGCACATTATCACAAAGGACGGCGTTTTCAAAACGGCACCGACAGACAATCTTATTCTTCCGGGAATTGCACGTGCGCATCTTATAAAGGCTTGCGGCGAGGTCGGAATCCCTGTTAACGAAACTCCGTTCTCGCTTGCGGAAATGATGGAAGCGAATGAGGTTATTGTTTCCTCGTCGACTGCACCGATAAGATTTTGCAGCACCGTTGACGGCAAGGCGGTAGGCGGACGCTCACCGGAAATTCTGAAAAAGCTTCAGGAGTGGGTAATGTCAGATTTTCATAAGGAAACCGATATATAAAAAGATGGCACAGCATTAAACGCTGTGCCGATTCTATTAGGTTACATATATTTATATTTTTTTCGCTTCAGGATGATGAACACTACGGTTACAACAAGCGACAACGCCTCAGCCGCAACCACAGCGAGCCAGATGCCGTCAAGCTTATATTCCGCCGGTAAAATTGCAGGTATAACGAGCAGAGATGCTATCTGAAAAACGAGCGTTCGAAGAAACGATATTGCCGCAGACACAGGACCGTCATTGAGAGCAGTGAAGAACGCCGAGCCGAAAATATTGAAGCCGCAAATGAGATATGAAATTGAATAGAGCATCAGTGCACGGATCGTCATATCAAGAAGTGCTTTATCGTAGCCAACAAATATGAGCGAGAGAGGATGTGCGCCAATCTCTGCGAGTGCCGTTAAAGCGAGGGCGAACACGGATATAATAACGAGGCTCTTGCCAAAAAGATTTTTGAGCTCGTTAAAGTTTCCTGCGCCGTAATGATAACCTATGATCGGCGTCACTGCTAGTGCGTAACCGATGAATACCGCGATGAAAATAAATGAGATGTACATGATAACGCCGTATGCAGATACGCCCGATTCACCGACCAGCTGTATTAACTGGAAATTATAAAGCATATTGACGACCGAGAGGGAAATATTGGTCACAAACTCAGACGAGCCGTTTGTGCAGGTGCGCAGAAGTGCCATACCGTCAAAACGAAATCTGACAAGGTGAAGAACCGAATTTTTCGGGCGAAGAAAGTATACAAACGGAACAACGCCGCCGACAAGCTGACTTACCGCAGTTGCAATTGCCGCACCCTCAAGTCCCCAATTAAAAACCGCAACGAACAGTGCGTCGAGCACCATATTCGTACATCCTGCCGCTACTGTTACAAAAAGTCCGAGCTTGGGCTTTTCGGCGGTTATCAGAAAGCTCTGAAAAATATTCATTAGCATAAATGCAGGAAGTGCGGGAAGAATGTAGCGACCGTATGTGACGCAGTAGTCAATCATCTCGCCCTCAGCGCCAAGAAATATTGATATCGGGCGAAGAAAAATAATTGCGATGATGGCAACAATAACAGCAAGCCCTATTGTCAGATAAATAAGCATTGAGAAAAGGCTCTTTGCGCGCTCATTCTCACCCTCACCGAGTGTTTTTGAAACGAGGGCACTGCCGCCTGTTCCGATCATGAAGCCGATCGCGCCGCATATCATCAAAAACGGCATGATGAGGTTTATTGCCGCGAACTGCGACTGTCCGACAAAGTTTGAAACAAAAATACCGTCCACAACGCCGTAAATCGATGTGAATATCATCATGATGATCGACGGAAAGGCGAAGCGAAGCAGTTTTTTATACGTAAAGTGATCCGAGAGCTGAATGTGCATTTTTATCTCCTTAAGAATGTGTACGATGACTATTATACTTGATTTACAATAAAAAGTCAAGCATTGGACCATATTTTTTATTTTATGCTACTTGAAATTTTACATGATTTGTGATATGATATATAAGTAAAGAACAAATCGGCGACGATTCACACGTTTGCCGTCAATAAAAACGGAGGAATTTTATTATGAACAATGTACGTCCGGAATCAATGGCTCGCATCAATACACGCGAACTTGCTGACAAATTTATCGAAGAACAGGTTGCAGAGGTCCGCGCGCAGGTAGGCGACAAAAAGGTGCTTTTGGCTCTTTCAGGTGGTGTTGACAGCTCTGTTGTTGCCGCACTCCTCATTAAGGCTATCGGAAAGCAGCTCGTTTGTGTACACGTTAACCACGGTCTTATGCGTAAAGGCGAGAGCGAGCAGGTTATCGAAATCTTCAAGAACGGTCTTGACGCTAACCTCGTTTACGTTGACGCGACCGACAGATTCCTCGATTTATTGGCAGGCGTTGCCGATCCCGAAAAGAAACGTAAGATCATCGGCGGCGAATTTATCAAGGTATTCGACGAGGAAGCAAAGAAGCTCGACGGTATCTCGTTCCTCGCGCAGGGAACTATTTATCCCGATATCCTCGAATCCAACGGTAAGAAGGCTGTAAAGGCGCATCACAACGTCGGTGGACTTCCCGAATATATGACATTTGAGCTGGTTGAACCCATCAAGCTTCTCTTTAAGGATGAAGTACGCGAGGTGGGCAGAGCACTCGGTCTGCCGGATGAGATGGTTGACCGTCAGCCGTTCCCGGGACCCGGACTTGGTGTACGCTGCCTTGGCGCGATCACACGTGACAGACTCCATGCGCTTCGTGAGGCAGACGCAATTCTCCGTGAGGAATTTGACAAGAGCGGTCTTGCAAAGCACGTATGGCAGTTCTTTATCTCGATGCCCGACATGAAGAGTGTTGGCGTCAGAAACAGCGAGCGTTACGAGGGTTGGCCTGCAATCATCCGCGCCGTAAACTCCAAGGACGCTATGACTGCGACCATCGAGGAGATCCCGTACTCCGTTCTCCACACCATCACAAACAGAATCATAACCGAGGTTGAAGGCGTTAACCGTGTACTCTATGATCTCACGCCCAAGCCTACCGGTACTATTGAGTGGGAATAATACAAAACCCTCGAAAAAGCCTTATTTTACAGGGTTTTCGGAG
>CAYSFT010000006.1:0-61885 GCA_964430755.1 uncultured Lachnospiraceae bacterium
CTTTTTTAACGAACTTGGTCTTGATGGGGAGCTTGTGACCTGCAAGACGCATAGCTTCTCTTGCAATGGACTCATCAACGCCGTCCATCTCGAACATTACGCGGCCGGGTTTAACAACCGCTACCCAGTATTCAGGCGAACCCTTACCGGAACCCATTCGGGTTTCAGCAGGCTTTTCTGTTACGGGCTTATCCGGGAAAATCTTGATCCAAACCTGACCGCCACGCTTGATGTAACGAGTCATAGCGATACGGGCTGCTTCGATCTGATTGCTTGTGATCCAAGCGGGCTCAAGAGCAACAAGACCATAGGTGCCGTTGCTGATTGTGTTGCCGCGGTACGCCTTACCCTTAAGTCTGCCGCGCTGAACACGTCTGTATTTAACTCTCTTAGGCATTAACATGGTGATTACTGCTCCTTTCTGCCGGAATTGTTGCGATCACCGCGAGGTGCGCGATCGCCTCTCTGTCCTCCGCGACGCTCACGACGCTCGCCTCTGCCTTCCTTATCAAAGCTCTTGGGAGCCTTGGGCTGTTCGACAGCTACGCGTGCTGCTGCACCGTTGAGAACTTCACCGCGGTAGATCCATACCTTGATACCGATCTTACCGTAAGTGGTGTTTGCTTCATAGAAACCGTAGTCGATATCGGCACGGAGAGTCTGAAGCGGAATAGTACCTTCATGATAGTGTTCGGTTCTCGCAATTTCTGCACCGCCAAGACGGCCGCCGCAGGAAATTTTGATACCCTTTGCGCCGAGCTTGATTGTTCTGCCGATGCACTGCTTCATAGCACGGCGGAAACCGATTCTGCGCTCGAGCTGGCTTGCGATATTCTCGGCAACGAGCTGTGCGGAGAGGTCGGGGGACTTCACCTCAACAACGTTGACGGATACCGGCTTCTTAACAATGGACTCGATTTCGAGTCTGAGTTTTTCGATCTCAGTGCCGCCCTTACCGATGATAACACCGGGCTTTGCGCAGTGGATGAAAACTCTTACCTTCTGGCTGTCACGTTCGATTTCAATCTTCGGAACGCCTGCAGCCTGAAGCTTATTCTTGAGATATTTTCTCAGATTATAGTCGGAAACAAGGGTATCGCCGAACTCTTCGTCGCGAACATACCATCTTGAATCCCAGTTCTTGATAACGCCGACACGGAGACCGTGCGGATTAACTTTCTGACCCATTTGGCATTTGACCTCCTTCTTGGATTATTACTTTTCCTTAACAGCGAGCGTAATGTGGCTCGTTCTCTTAAAGATTCTGAATGCTCTACCCTGTGCTCTGGGCATGATGCGCTTCAGAGTAGGACCGGGGCAAACGAAGCACTCGGAAACGTAGAGCTTCGATGCGTCCATATTAAAATTGTGTTCAGCATTAGCTACCGCGCTCTTGAGGAGCTTTATAAGATATTCGGATGCGCTCTTGGGGGTATTCTTGAGAATAGCCATAGCGGTTGCAACATCCTTGCCTCTGATAAGATCGAGAACGATCTTTACTTTACGAGGAGAAATTCTTACATATTTGAGGTAAGCTCTTGCATCTCTCTGTTCCATTATTACTTTGCCTCCCTTCGCAAAAAGCGATAAACTTTTGACTTAATTCTTCAATCAGTTGCCGTTGTTCGAGGTCTTGGAGCCTGCATGACCTTTAAATGTTCTGGTCGGTGCGAACTCACCAAGCTTGTGACCTACCATGTCCTCGGTAACGTATACCGGAACGTGCTTGCGTCCGTCATGGACTGCGATGGTGTGGCCAACGAATTCCGGGAAGATCGTAGAAGCGCGCGACCATGTCTTGAGAACCTTCTTTTCGTTCTTCTCGTTCATGGCTTCGATTCTGTCAAAAAGCTTCTTTTCAACGAAAGGGCCTTTTTTAAGACTTCTGCTCATTAGTGGTGCCTCCTTCTCTTACTTACCGTTTCTGGACTTTACGATGAACTTGTTGGTGCGAGCCTTCTTATTTCTGGTCTTGTAACCGTTGGTGGGCTTGCCCCAAGGAGTTACAGGAGTGGGACGACCGATAGGAGCACGTCCCTCACCACCACCGTGCGGGTGATCGCAGGGGTTCATAACCGAACCGCGTACGTGAGGACGAATACCTCTGTGACGGGTCTTACCTGCTTTACCGAGCTTAACATTCTCATGCTCGAGGTTGCCGACCTGACCGATGGTAGCCTTGCACTCAAGACGAACGAGTCTAACCTCGCCGGAGGGAAGTCTAACCTGAGCCATGCCGTTTTCCTTAGCCATCAGCTGAGCGGCTGCGCCTGCAGAACGAACGAGCTGAGCGCCCTTGCCGGGATAAAGCTCAATATTGTGGATAACAGTACCGACCGGAATATTTGCGATAGGCAGTGTGTTGCCGACCTTGATGTCAGCAGCTGCACCGGAGTAGATTACGTCGCCGTCCGTAAGACCGGAGGGAGCGAGAACGTAACTTCTTGTGCCGTCTTCATACTCAACAAGAGCGATATAAGCAGTTCTGTTAGGATCGTACTCAATACCGATAACCTTTGCTGCGGTGTCAAGAGTGTTTCTCTTGAAGTCGATAATTCTGTACTTCTGCTTGTTTCCGCCGCCTCTGTGACGAACGGTGATTTTGCCGTAGCTGTTTCTGCCGGCATTCTTCTTAAGAGTTACAGTCAGCTTCTTCTCAGGGCTGAATTTTGTGATTTCAGCGAAGGAAGGATCGCTCATGTGACGTCTTCCGGGAGTAGTGGCTTTAAATTTAGTAGACATTATTTCACTCCTCCTTCATTACATCATGCCGTCGAAGAACTCGATGGTCTTGGAGTCAGCAGTCAGTGTAACGATTGCCTTCTTCCATTCAGAGGTGTAACCCTGATGGTAACCGAGTCTCTTGGGCTTCTTCTTCATGTTGATGGTGTTAACGCTTTCAACGTCAACCTTGAAAAGCTCTTCAACCGCCTTAGCGATCTCAGCCTTTGTTGCATCAGCCATTACCTTGAAAGTGTACTTCTTGTTCTGCGCAGCATCCATGCTGGCTTCGGTAATGATCGGCTTTACAATAATATCGTGAACCGTCTTCATTATGCGTACACCTCCTCCATTTTTTCTGCCGCGCCCTTAGCTACGATGAACTTATCGCAGTTGAGGATATCATAAACATTAAGAGTGTTTACGAGAGCGGTCTTAACGCCGGGAATATTTGCCATGCTCTTTACTACCATAGCATCGTTTTCAGCGAGGACTACGAGAGCCTTCTTTTCGCTTCCGAGAGCCTTAAGCATATTAACCATGGTCTTGGTCTTATACTCTGTGGTAGCGATGGAATCAACAACGATCATGTCGCCATCGGCAACCTTAGAGGAGAACGCGCTCTGAAGAGCAATTCTCTTGACCTTCTTGTTGATTTCGAAACGGTAGCTTCTGGGCTTGGGGCCGAGAGCGATACCGCCGTGTGTCCACTGAGGAGAACGAGTTGAACCCTGTCTTGCATGACCGGTACCCTTCTGCTTCCAGGGCTTCTTGCCGCCGCCGGATACTTCGGAGCGTGTCTTTGTGGACTGTGTGCCCTGTCTCTGATTTGCGAGGTAAGATTTAACCGCGATGTGGAGAACCGCACTGTTTACCTCTGCGCCGAATACAGCATCGGACAGGCTGATCTCGCCAACTTCCTTACCTGCCATATCCAAAACTTTCATGTTAGGCATAGTGATGTTTCCTCCTTCCGCTTATGCTTTTACAGAATCGCGGAGGAATACGATGTTGCCGCGGGAACCGGGAACGGCACCCTTAACAGCGATGATATTCTTTTCCGCGTCTACTTTAACTACTTCAAGGTTCAGAACGGTGGATGTAACGTTACCGTACTGACCGGGCATATGCTTGTTCTTGAAGATTCTCGAAGGTGTGGAGTTCGAACCTACAGAACCGATGTGACGGTGAACAGGACCGTTACCGTGAGTCATACGCATCTGATGCTGACCCCATCTCTTAACAACGCCCGAATATCCGTGACCCTTGGATGTACCGGTTATATCGACCTTCTCGCCTGCGGCGAAGGTATCGACGGTAATCGCGTCACCAACATTCATGCTTGCTGCATCTGCAAGACGAAATTCCTTGAGGTGCTTTTTGTTTTCAACACCTGCTTTTTTGAAGTGACCAATTTCAGCCTTGGTCATGTGCTTTTCCTTGACTCCGCCGAAGCCGAGCTGAACTGCGTCATAACCGTCGTTTTCAGCTGTTTTCTTCTGAACGACAACGCAGGGACCTGCTTCGATAACTGTTACCGGAATTACGTTTCCGATTTCGTCGAAGATCTGAGTCATACCGATCTTCTTGCCGATGATGGCTTTTTTCATTTTGGTTTCCTCCTAAGATTATTGGTTGACGCTTTGGATTTTCGCTTTCGCGATAACGCCAACGTGACCTTGGTTTGCTCAATCGAGCTGTGCCGTATGGGATTAGAGCTTGATCTCTATCTCAACGCCGGCGGGTAATTCAAGACCTGTCAGAGCTTCAATCGTCTTCTGCGACGGCTTAACTACGTCGATGAGTCTCTTGTGAGTTCTCAGCTCAAACTGCTCGCGGCTGTCCTTATACTTGTGAACAGCACGGAGGATCGTGATGATCTCCTTCTCTGTGGGGAGCGGGATCGGACCCGAAACGGTGGCACCATTTCTCTTTACGGTCTCAACGATCTTCTGAGCGGCCTGATCGACTAAAGTGTGATCGTAGCTTTTCAGACGAATTCTGATCTTATCCTTGACTGCCATTGCTTTTGCCTCCTTTTTAGTAATTGGAGGGCGGTTTTGTTCAAACACTGCGTCGGGTGTTTCCTGCCCTTCCGTATTAAAACCGCACTTTCACGAAGCGGGAAATGCGGGGTGTACGGTGGCAGGCTTAACTCGTCGCGATGTCTGATTGACAACGCCCGGTTAAATATCGGACATACTCCGGCGAAAATTAACCAGTTTGAGGCAGTGCCACACCGCCTTAACTGCAACCTCTCGCCATTAAACGCACGTCAACATTCAATATTATACTACAACATCGTAAAAATGTCAAGAGTTTTGATAAATTCCGCACTTTTCTCAAAAGAAATCTTTGTAGAATTTCGGTAGCATTTTTTGTGCATCATGCACAGTATCGTCAACAACCCGAAGTTTATGCGATAATTGGA
The DNA here is from genome assembly GCA_964430755.1 of uncultured Lachnospiraceae bacterium. Classification (GTDB taxonomy): domain Bacteria; phylum Bacillota; class Clostridia; order Oscillospirales; family CAG-272; genus Flemingiibacterium. Next base: position 5,153 of record CAYSFT010000006.1, read on the forward strand.
TATATTTTTTAAATACAGTAATTTTATTAACACCGTGTTAATATGTGTGAGTTATAATAATATTTACTAAAAGTAACAATTTGTACTTTCAATGCTATTTGACGATATACAAAGGACGGTATATTATAAATGAAGAAAACCATCAATTTTCCGCGCATTCTGTTCATAGCGTCGCTCGGCACGGCATTTTTAGCTGTAATCGCGCGTATCGTTCTGACGCTGACGAAGCTCGATGTGAAATACGGCGTTTATGTTCGTGACAGTATCTCCCCGACCGTTTTCCATATTGTGCTGGCAGTGATTTTAGCGGCACTCGCAATCACGGCATTCTTAAAAGCGCCAAAGCAAAATACTGATTACGTCTGCCCGAGCACCAACTCCAACATATTCATTTCAAGCACGATCGCATTTCTGCTCGTCGCGGATATTTTGTTTTCATTATATTATATATATGTGCACTTCAAAGAAACGCAGGCTATTCCGCCGGAGATGCTTGACAAAATCAGTCTGATTCAGCGTCTTCCGTTTTTCGATATCCTTGAGCTTGTGTTCTGCATCCCGGCTATTATCTTCTTTTCAAGCTTTATATTTGAAAAGGTAAAAATTCCTGCCGCCCGTGCGTTCTGTTCGTTCTTCCCGACAGCATGGTGCACGGTCTGCCTGATACGTATCTATTTCGACACAACCTCCCTCAACACAAGCCCAAATAAAACGCTCTGCGAAATCGCACTTCTTGCGGCTATGCTTTATTTCCTCAACGAATCGCGTTCCCTGCTCGGAATCTTCTCGCACCGTTTTTACCTCGCGACGGCAACAGTTGCACCGGTGCTTCTCTTCACAGCCGCAGTTCCCGATCTTCTCTTCCCGACAAAGCTTCTCACCAGTGAATCGGACAGTTTCCTGCGCTGCACAATCTTCGCGGCATTCGCGGTGTTCATTTGGGTACGGTACAGCGCATATGTAAGCTCAGTCAAAAAAGCTGACACGCAGTAAACAATCAAACATAAAAAACAGCCGCATATTATTTTTGTATCTTCAACGGAAAATTTGCAAGCTCATAAATTCGGCAGGGGGGATTGTTTCCTCTGCCGTTTTGTAATATAATTGGGTAGGTGATGAACATGGAAAACAAAAACGCTCTACCAAAAAGAAAAGAGCCTCGATTAAGAGGATTTGATTACAGCAAAACAGGTGCATATTTTTTAACGATATGTACTCAAAACAGAAAAAAATATTCTCTCAAGAATTGTAGGGGAGGGGTCTCCCCTCCCGCAATTAACGCCTTACGGAGAAATCGTAGATGGATGGATTCAAAAGATCCCCGAAAAATATCCGGAAGCGTCTGTCGAGTGTTATGTCATTATGCCAAACCATATCCATATATTGTTGTCTATTATTAAGGATAACGGGAGGGGAAACCCCTCCCCTACAGATGGAATGGGAGACGCTACCCCTTCAGCAGATACGGTAATTGGTTGGCTAAAATATCAAACCACAAAAGAAATCAATAAATTGCGAGGCTCGGTGGGAAATAAGATTTTTCAGCGATCATTCTTTGATCACATCATTCGTAATCGTGATGATTACCGCGAAATACGCAAATACATATACGAAAACCCGGTACGCTGGTATTATGACAAATTATACTCGGAAGAATAGGGGTGTGGGCTTCGCCAAGTGCCTGCGTTGCTTACAACACTGTAATACAAAGCGAAACCGGAGATTTACGACGTAATAGCACAAAGTGCGATTTTGCTCTTTGGTAGATTGAAGATATACGGAATATGATATCGAAGAAGAAAACCCCGACAGACCTTGAAAATCTGTCGAGGTTAATTTTGTTTTCAGCGGAGCAAATCCGCTCCTTATGAGAACGAACCGTTTTGTTTTATTTGGATACCATTCTCTCACTTAAAGAAATTCTTCAGTCCGAGCATTCTCCGAAGCTTGACAAGATAGAGCGTTATAAGCTGGGTTGTTGCAATATCGTAAACAAAGAACGTAAAGTTACACACGCCAAAAACCGTCAAGGTAAAGCCAAGTCCCGTGTCGGGAAGCGCGAGAACAAAATTTGCAACAACTACCATTATAATAAGCATCACGTTGAAGCAGCTGAATTTGAGAATCCACGACACAACATAGTGAAGACGTTCAAACATTGCTTTAAATATCGGATATATACCGCCGAATGACAGATAAAGGAGTGCGCCGAATTTGTCCGGCAAAAGCAAAAGCGAGAGAACACCCGTAACAAGCCATATAAGATACGGATACGCACCGCCAATCTCGATAACAGCAAGCATTATGAGAATAGAGCCAAGCGCCACCGCAGTCATATCAAGCACCGTTATTATCGAGCCGAGCAGAAGTATCAGGACCGAAAGCGCGGAAAGTATCGCGGCAAGAGCGATTTTTCGTGTTTTTTTCATATCGTCACTTATCAGCAGCAGGAAATGAGATCGCCGCCGCAGCATTCGCAAAGACAGTCGGCACAGATAAGTCCCGAGCAGATGTCACACGCAGATGTACCGCCGCCGTTTGATGTACGGTATCCGCCGCCGTAGCTTGCGGTGTTCTGACGGATGCGGTCAAGCGCCGCACGGTATTCACTGTTTGTTGGGTCAAGATAACAAGCTGTTTCAAGATATTTCTGTGCATCATAGTACCAACCGCGCTGAATGAGAACACATCCCTTGAGGAAGTTCCATTCGGCGTTTCTGTTACCGGCACTCACAGCATCAAGTATCAGCTCAGCATCGGAATATCTTCGTTCATTAATAAGCTCACGAACCTTTGTATAATCGCTGTATGAGCCGGACGAATAGCTCTGTCCCGAATGAGAGGAGCCCGACGAGCCGCCTGCACGCTCCTTTTGTATCTGATCGTATGCCTCATTGATCTCCTTCATTTTTTCTTCAACGAGATCAGCAAGCGGATTGTTTACATAATTGTCCGGATGATATTTGCGCGCAAGCTCGCGATATGCCTTTTTTATTTCCTCGTCAGTCGCCTCGCGGGCAACACCAAGCACTTTGTATGGATCTTTCATAAATTATGTCTCTCCATCCTGATCGTTTTCCTTTGTATATTTGCCGAAAACCTTGTTTGTAAACTCCGGCAAACCAAGATAAATTATATTTTTTATTATTTCGCCGTATTCAAAGACAGCATCAAATTCCATAAGGCCAATCGCCGCTTCGATTCCCATGAGCTCCATCGTCAGCGCGCGTTTTATCTGTTCACGGTCGTTACACAAGTCCTCTACGGGATTTTCATACATCATACGAAACGGATTGTACGAGCCCGATTTTATATCATCTTCAAGATCGTCAACGGCATCAATAATGTAAATATACCGTCCAATATGCCGTCCAATCTCCGCGGCAATACGGTAACTCGCGCTCTCTGCTTCAAACCCGTATGCACAAACATACGCCATCAGCTCACCAAACGGTTCAGCCGCCATATCAAGTGAAGCACAGTTTTCTTTTTCAAGCTTTGAGAGCGTATCGAGCCTTGAACTTATATATTCCTCCGCCGAAGCCTCAAATTTTGCACGTTTACGTATTCTCGACGCAATCGGAAGAATCAGCCTTGCGCCAAATCGCTTGAAGCCGCGAGTGTCTGCAATATCGTCACGCAGCTTGTGATAAGTTAGCACCGATGAAAGCCTTGCGCAGTAATCGAGCTGTGTTGCGCCAACGAGCACCGCACGCTTCTTCGTCGGATGCGCAAGACATCTGTGACGCTCGATTTTTCCAACCTCACCTGCAAGTGACATTCTCACAAGCGCAAGAAAAACAAAATCATAACTCAGCGACAGTCTTGATATATGCGTGGTGTTACGTCCGAGAGCTTCACAAAGTCCACAGTAAACGGCACGGTAAAGCTCGTATTCTTTAACCTTGAGTTCAGCCGAAACCGGCTTTACATATCCGAACACGAACCTCACCTCCAATGTCCTTACATATAATTTTACTCCGAACTAATTTATAACGCCTTACGACAGATTGAACTTTTTGTAAATCTTTTTGAGTTTATGGGAAATTCAAGGGGTTTACACGTTTGTCAGTGGATAAATTATAGTTTGCGCCCTCATCAGTCAAAGTTGCGAAGCAATCTTTTACAGCTCTCTCCCAAGGGAAGCCTCTTGGTTAGATTTATGCCTCAAATATATGCGCTGGCTACTCCAAAGCCTTCCCCTGGGGGAAGGTGGCACGTCGTAAGACGTGACGGATGAGGGCACACCTCGATGAGGGCACACATTAAACTATAATTTACCGCATATGCAAAAAAGAAGCCGTCTAATCAAAGACAGCTCCCATATACTATTCATCTTTTTCGGCATCGTCCTCATCGGAGTCAGCTTCAATTTTTGTAACCTTTATTTCTTCAACAAGCTTGTCGTCAACCTTTGTGACCTCAACATGAAGCTTTTCGTAGTCAAACTCCACGCCAACCTCGGGAAATTCTCCAAGCTGCATCGTAACCCAGCCGCTTACAGTCTGCGGAAGCTCATCCTCATCATCTGGGACAATCTCAAAATGCTCAAGCAGCTCATCCGTTCGCATATCACCGGCGAATGTGACAGTACCGTCAGAATTTTCCGTAACAGCCTGCTCCTCCACCTCGTCGTGTTCATCCCAGATGTCACCAACAAGCTCCTCAAGAACGTCCTCAAGCGTTACAATACCCATTGTTCCGCCGTAATCGTCGAGAACGATCGCCATATGCGTTTTTTCCTGCTGGAACTGTGTCAGCAGCTTTGAAATTTTTACGTGGCAGGTAATGAAAAACGGTTTTTTGAGTATCTTACTTATATTTTTTCCGCCGTTGCGGATAAGATAATAGAAATCCTTTTCGTGAAGCACACCGATTATATTGTCAATCGTTTCCTCATATACGGGCAGACGTGAAAAGCCCGTGCTGAAAAAGATCTCGGCAATTTCGTCGTTTGTTGTGTCCTTGTCAATGGCAATAACGTCGACACGCGGAGTTATGATCTCCTCGGCATCGCCATCGACAAATTCAATAGCCGAACGTATCAGCTCACCCTCCTGCTCGTCAATAACGCCGTCCTCCTGGACCTCGTCAACGATAGTGATAAGCTCTTCTTCGGTCATAACCTTTTCGCCGCCGAGATGGAATATCTTAGCGAGCATCTTCTTCCATACGCGGAAAAAGAAGTTAATAGGCGTGAAAAGGAAAACAAGCAAGCGTATTATCGGCGCAACGGTCAATGCAAATCCGTCGGGAGCTTCCTTTGCAATACTTTTGGGCGAAACCTCACCGAAAATAAGAACAAACACCGTTGTTGCCGCGGTTGAAATCGCAGCACCGTTAGTCGGGAACCACTTAACGAACATAACCGTCGCGATTGCCGTAAGTGCGATATTAACAATATTGTTACCGATAAGTATAGTGGAAATCAGGGAATCGTAATCCTCAGACAATTTGAGTACAGTCGCCGCGCGTTTACTGCCGTCGGAGGCAAGATTTTTCATTCTGACGCGGTTAAATGTATTAAATGCGGTTTCGGTCGCCGAAAACAATGCTGACATCATGACAAGGATAACTATCGCTATTATCATGCGTATACTGTCGCCGTCTATCATAATATTCTCCTATAAATATATATTTTTATGGTATTCGTTATATACTAATGGATACGATCATGGCGGAGAGATACGTGCGTCATTGATATTCTTCGGTGCCGAGCATCGTCGGGCAGGACCCAAATTCTCACTCATGGATGTTATGTCACTCCTTATAGCTTTAATATTACTATTATACATGATAGCACGTCATTTTGCAATGGTTTTTTCAAAAATTACCGATATTTTCACAATTCGGACTTATATGTCATATTTTTCCACATATCGAAAAGCACTGCATGGCATAAAATATGTATTGGGGAGATCTGCGTCCACTCGATGAAAATATGTGCATATAATCACATTTTGTGTCGAATTATATACCGAAAATTGGCAAAACATTAACAAAAATATAAAAATTCAACTAAACTATTGATTTTTCTATCGAAATATATTATAATATATATTCGGTAAAATATAACTTTAAAAGGAAATTTTATAAACAAAGGAAGATAGATATCATGGCAAAATTCAGAAAAATCGGCGTTCTCACCTCAGGCGGCGACGCTCCCGGTATGAATGCGGCTGTTCGCGCAGTCGTTCGCTCCGCACTTGCTCGCGGCGTTGAGGTTGTTGGAATATGCAAAGGTTACACCGGTCTTATCAGCGGCGAGCTTCGCAAGCTCACATCCCTCGACGTTGCAAACATCACGGGTCTTGGCGGAACGATCCTTTATTCCGACCGCTGCGATGAATTCGCAACCGAACCTGGTATGGCAAAAGCAATCAAGACTTGTAAAGATAACGAAATCGACGGTATCATCGCCTGCGGCGGCGACGGTACATTCCGTGGTGCAACCGATCTCTCCATGCGCGGTATTCCGACCATCGGTATTCCCTGCACCATTGATAATGACATCACCTCCACAGATTATTCCATCGGCTTTGACACAGCAATGAACACTGTTCTCCACGCAGCTGACTGCCTGCGCGACACCTGCGAATCTCACGCACGCGGCGAGGTTATCGAGGTTATGGGACGTGACGCAGGTTACATCGCAATCGAATGCGGTATCTCCTGCGGCGCAAACGCAATTGCAGTTAAAGAGCTTCACTTCGACGAAGATGCTTGCATCAAAAAGCTCATCGAACTGCGCGCAAAGGGACAGAGAAGCTTCCTCGTTATGCATTCAGAGGGTATGCCCGAGGGATTTGGAGAAAACCTCACCAAGCGTATGAACGAAGAAGCAAACATTGACTCCCGTTTCATCCGTCTTGCGCACATGGTACGCGGCGGCTCGCCGACACTCCGCGACAGACTCACCGCAACACGTATGGGCGATTTCGCGGTTGACCTCGTTCTCGACGGCAAGTCTGATCTTGTTGTTTGTGAGCGCGACGGCAAGCTCGTTGCAACCGATATCGCATGGGCACTCGTTACCGACCGTATGTACAAGAACAAGCTGAAGGACGGCGACCTTGATAAGTTTAACGCTGAACAGCTTGAAGCAATGAAGGCACGCTGTGCAGAAAAGAGAGCAGTCCTTGAAGATCTCATGGATGTTGCGATGACTCTCGCAAAGAACTGATAAATATAAATGACCACTCGTCGTAAAAAAATGAGTGGTTTTCTTATGCCTTGACACGACCGACTGAATATGATATAATTAAGCAGTATTTTATGCTTAAACGGAGGGCAACAATGGCAGAAATTATAAAAACACTTGAGATAATCGGAACTATCGCATTTGCCGTGTCGGGTGCACTGATCGCGGTCGGAACAAGCCTTGACATATTCGGCGTCGTGTTTGTCGGATGTATCACCGCAGTCGGCGGCGGTATCGTTCGTGACCTGCTCCTCGGCATCACACCGCCCGGAATCTTTTCGTCATTTCATATATGCTTGATTGCAATGATAACAGCGATAGCCGTATTTATCATCGCTTACATAAGTCGTACAAAATTCAGTACATTCAAAACAAAAATCGAGCACATAAACAACTTCTTCGATGCAGTCGGACTTGCGGCATTCTCGGTAACCGGAGCTGAGGTCGGCTTCACGCACGGCTTTTCGGATAATGCATTTATTATCATCGTCATTGGTATGATTACAGGCGTCGGCGGCGGTATCTTCCGCGATATCCTCATTAACACAACACCGTATGTTTTCAAGAAGCACATTTACGCGCTTGCATCCATCTTCGGAAGCACACTGTATTTTATACTTCGCACTTGCATTGACAACATACCGCTCGCGTCGGTGCTGTCTATGCTTTCGGTCGTGCTGATACGTCTGCTTGCGACGAAATATTGTTGGAATCTACCGAAGGTTCATATTGAAAGCGATAAGGAATAAATCAAAATTTCGACACCGGAGCTGTTACATTAACGGACAGTCCCGGTGATTTTTTGTTAGATAAATTATAGTTTATGTGAGAGCCCTCATCAGTCTCGCTTCGCTCGACAGCTTCCCCCAGGGGAAGCCTTTTGGCAACTTTGAGCATCAGGATAAAATAATATATTTCAATTGTTTTGATTCTCCATTTCATTAACATAAATCTACTTCAAAGCCTTCCCTTGGGGGAAGGTGGCACGCCTGCGGCGTGACGGATGAGGGCACGACTCGATGAAGGCTCTCGCACAAACGCTAATTTATCCCATACGAAAGGGACTGCCACAATAGCAGTCCCACCTTATATTCATTTAAGGAAAATTTCGATGATCCGTGTCAGCGGCCCACCTTAAGCTTTGCGAGTCCGCCCTCGGCTGTTTCCTTGTATTGATGCGAAATATCAAGCCCCGTCTGCTTCATAACCGCGATAACCTTGTCAAGCGAAATTTTACGCGAATCGGAAAGGAAACTCGCAAGGCTGACAGCATTTATCGCTCTCATCGCCGCAACGGCGTTTCTCTCAATGCACGGTATCTGAACGAGTCCGCATATGGGATCACACGTCAGTCCCAGATGATGCTCAATCGCAATTTCTGCCGCATATTCAATCTTGTCAAACCCAAGTCCGAAAAGGTCACCGAGTGCCGCCGCGGCCATTGCACAGGCGCTTCCGACCTCCGCCTGACATCCGCATTCACTTCCCGAAATCGAAGCGTTTGTCTTGATAAGATTTCCAATAATACCGCCTGCGGCAAGAGCGTGAACGATCTCCGTGTCCGAACAGCCGCGCTTCTGCTGCTGATAGTAAAGCACTGCCGGGAGAACACCTGCCGCTCCGCAGGTTGGCGCTGTAACGATACGCTCCGCACAGGCATTCTGTTCGCTGACGGCAAACGCATACGAGCAGACCATGCGATTCTCTCTCGTTTCCGCAGATTCGTCAATATGCTGCTTGTTGTAAAGCTGCTTTGCACGCTTCTGCACCTCAAGCCCGCCCGGAAGTATACCCTCATCCGCAAGACCGTCCGCGATACTGCGCTTCATTTCATGCCACACACGCGAGAGATACTCCGTTATCTTCTTGCCCTCTATCCGCTCGACATACTGCCAAAGACGTATATTTTCACGTGCACAGTATTCTGCAATCTTTTCAAATGAGTTATCGGGATAAACATCCTCACCCTCGCCGTATTCTATGCCGTCAATGACGATCTTCCCACCGCCAACACTCGCCACACGGCTTTTCTTAAGAAGCGTTTCACCGCGATAAGCGTATATATCAAAAGTGTTCGGATGCGGAAGATCCTCCTCGGTATAATTGAAGCTGATCTCGCATTGACTTGGCGCAAGCGTCTTTTTGATAACGCGGTCAGTACCGTGACCAACACCCGTTTTGGCAAGTGAGCCATAAAGCGTGACCTTGAAGCTATCCGCCGTCGGGTTACCTGCTTTAAACATCTCGCAAGCACGCTCCGGACCTATCGTATGAGAGCTTGACGGACCGTATCCGATACGGTAAATTCCCTCAAGGGATTTCATGCCTGTTGTGACTGATTCAATAACAGCTTGCTTTTTCGCGCTCGGAGATTCATCAAAAAAGTGATCCACCGGAACACCGAATATTCTCGAAAGCTTATATATATTTTCCGTTGACGGAAGCGCAAGTCCGGTTTCCCATTTTGAAACGGCACGGTTACTGACGCCGAGCATATTTCCAAGCTCCTGCTGTGTGATACCGCTGTTCTTCCTCATTGCGGTAAATTTACTTGCAAAGTTATTCTCACGCATTGTAGTGTCTCCTTATAATGGAAGTACTGCTACTATAATTTTAATATAGTATTTCCCCTTTGTCAATAGAATATCGGAAAAAGATATCAACCGATAGTTGATGCGTTAGGTCAAATCCGTCTTTTGATCTGCACTTAACTGTAAGTTAAACAGCATCCTTTTTGCTTGCTTTTTTCGGTATCGAAACAATAATACCAAACACCATCATCGCGCACCAAACAAGTATCAGTTTACCCCAACCGATTACCGAAACTGCATTTGCGAATATGAGATTAGCTACCGCCGCAGAAGCGTAACTGATAAAATCGAGAAATCCGGTCGCTGTTGAAACCATTCCTGTGTCATAAAGACTCGGACAATAGCGACTCCACATCATTGTGTCTGCGCCGTTTGACGAGATTATGGCAAGAATCATAAAAACAATATTGAAAATAGGCTCGTTTATCAGAAAAGCAGCGACGAATGACAGAGACGCCGATATAAACATAATAAACATCGTAAGATACATATTTCTTTTCAGGCGCTCGTAAATAAAAACAGAGATAAACGGTGTTGCCGAGATAGCAAAAGTGGCAATGGCGAAAATCGTTACGGCAGTGTCAGATGGGAAGCCGAGATGCTGTGATATGTAAGTCGGGAGCCAGAATACCACCGACGTTCTGACAGTTCCGGTCACGATGGCGACAAGGGCAAATTTTATAATATTTCTCTTAATGAGAACCTTTATATTTCCTCCCCGTGCCGCTTTGGGCTTGTATTGTCCATACTTAACCATACCTTTTTTCTCCATTACGGAGCATATTACAAAAAACACAACTGCCATTGTTCCAAGGCAGAAGCTGCTTAGTCTGAAAAGATTATGCCATACCATAAGTGCCGCAGAAAAGCCTGCAAGCGGTGAGCCGAGAAACGATGCCAGCGAATAACCGAGGCTGCAGCGTGTTGCGTACACCGGTTCAACATTTTCGGAAACGATTTTCGTCATCGGAGCATATATCATTGAAAGGAAGAAGCCCATCATGCCGTAAACGATAAGCGCCGGAAGCTTGCTTGTATCTGAAATTTCAAGAAAAATAAGATTTGTAACGCCCGCCATAAAGAGCCCGATACTCATCATATATTTAGCCTTGATCTTGTCGCCGATGATACCGTTTATAAGCTGACCTATCGCATAAAAAGCAAAATATGCGGATGAAAGACTTCCGAGAAAGGCTTCGGTGTAACCGTGCTCTATCATTTGCGGAGTTGCCGCGCCAAGAACATTCCTCGCAAAGTATACCGCAAGATATGACACCGAGCACAATATTCCGAGCGATATTGCTTTTTTAAAACTCTCGCGTTTTTGCAGTGCGTTTACATCCATAATTAAATATCTCCTTCGTCAACGCTGTGTGAGGTAAGTATTTTTTCAAATTCGAGGTAGCGTTCCTTGTTTGCCGAGCCGATCGTTTTTCTGATATGAGAACAAACGGCATCGATAAGTAATAACTGTGATGCGCGTATTTCACACAAATTGCTTTCATCGGAGCTTCCGCTTGATGAGGCAATCAGTACGTCATCGGAAAGCTTTGCAAGCGGTGATGCAGCGTTGGAAGTTATCGAAACGATCGGTACATTTCTTGCTTTGGCGTTTTTCACGGCGTCGATTATATCCTTGGTTCGTCCCGATGAGGATACCGCAACGACGAGTGAATCCTCACTGAGCATTGCCGCCGATATCGAGCAGGTCAGGATATCGCTGACAAACGAGGCAGGAATACCAAGCTCGAGTAATTGATAACAGAAATCTGTAGCCACCGCCGCCGAACGGTAAACGCCGTATATCTCAACCTTTTTTGCATTCAGTATCTTCTCGGTGACGCGAGCGAGAGTTTCTTCGTTGTTTGCCGCCGCGGTGAGGATGTGGGCGGCATTGTGCGAGCGTATCATTTTTGAGAGGGATTCACGCAAGGGAGAAGAGTTGTCAATCTCCTCACAGCAGACACCGTCGCAGTTACTGCGATTAGCGGCGATCAACAGTTTAAGCTCCGGGAATCCGCCTGCCGCAAATTTCTTTGAAAAGTTAATTATACTTCCCTGCGACACATCAGCTCCACGCGCCAGATCAAGCATCGTGTAACCGATGAATTTTGTCGGATCGTCAATAATTTTTCGCGCGATTCTGCTCTCAACCGATGTGAGATAGTTAATATTGGTTTTTAAATATGAAATGAGGTCATCAGTCATTTTATCACCTGCTTTTGAAATATTCTCATTTTGCAAAACATCAATTTGAGTATATCACAAATGTTACCTAATGTCAAGCATAACCTGAAACTCATGAAAAAATTTTCGGATGTTAATAAAATATACATTGAAAAAGGCACTTTAGTGTGATATAATAAACGAGTACGGCAATATTTCGGAGCATACGACCGACGCAACGATATATCTTACTGGTCGCCAATCAAGCTGTCAAATTAAGTCTATTATATAAATTTACATAAGGGAGAACACCATGAAGATCAATCAGAATTACAAAAAACTCAAAGAAAGCTATCTTTTCTCCGATATCGCGAAGAAGACCGCCGCATATAAGGCAGAGCATCCCGAGGCTGATATCATTCGTCTCGGTATCGGTGACGTAACGCTTCCGCTTTGTAAGGCAGTCGTTGATGCACTTCACACTGCGGCTGACGAAATGGGCGCAAAGGACACCTTCAAGGGTTACGGCCCCGAGCAGGGTTACGGCTTCTTAAAGGATGCAATCAAGGACTACTATGAAAAAGAGGACGGCGTTATTCTCGATGCAGACGAAATTTTCGTTTCCGACGGCGCAAAGAGTGACCTTGGCAATATCCTTGACATCTTCGCAAAGGACAACACCGTGCTTGTCCCCGATCCGGTTTACCCCGTTTACGTTGACACAAACACAATGGACGACCGCAATATCGTTTACATGAAGGGTTCTGCTGAGAACAACTTCCTCCCGATGCCCGACGATGCGGTTGACGCTGACATTATCTATCTCTGCTCGCCGAACAACCCGACCGGCGCGGCATACAATCATGCACAGCTCAAGGCATGGGTTGACTATGCAACGAAGAAGGGCGCGATCATCCTCTTTGATGCGGCATATGAATCGTTCATCTCGACCAAGGAGCTTGTACGTTCCATTTACGAGATCGAGGGCGCAAGAAACTGTGCGATTGAGTTCTGCTCGTTCTCAAAAACTGCCGGCTTTACCGGTACACGCTGCGGCTGGACAGTTGTTCCGATGGAGCTTGAAGCGGACGGTCTGAAGCTCAATAAGCTCTGGCTGCGTCGTCAGACAACCAAGTTCAACGGCGTATCTTACCCCGTACAGCGTGCGGCAATGGCTGTGTTCACTCCAGAGGGACGCAAGCAGATCGCCGAAAATCTCGCTTACTACAAGGAAAATGCAGGCATCATCACAGCGGCGCTCGATGAGCTTGGAATCTGGTACACAGGCGGCGTAAACTCGCCTTACATCTGGCTCAAGTGTCCAAACGGTATGGGCTCGTGGGAGTTCTTTGACCTGCTTCTCACAAAGGCAAACGTCGTCGGCACACCCGGCGCAGGCTTTGGCGAAATGGGCGAGGGCTTCTTCCGCCTGACCGCTTTCGGTGACCGTGAGCGTACACGCGAGGCTGCCGAGAGAATCAAGAAGCTTTTTAAATAATATAATAAATGAACCGCGACATTCAACGTGCCGCGGTTTGTCTTTTATTTGGGTTATATGCTAAATCAGGCGCAGTTTACGGTATTTCTGCGGAGTTTCACCGTATTTCAGCTTGAAGCGTCTCGAAAAATAGAACTGATCGCAGAAGCCGAAGCGTTCACTTATCTGCAGAACGGAAAGGTCGCTCTTTAAAAGAAGCTGTTCCGATTCGAACATTATTGCATCGTCAATGTAGCTTCCGATGGTCATACCAACCTCGCTTTTAAACTTTTTCGCAAGCGTACTTTCCGAAACAAATGCATTCGCCGCAAGCTCGCTGACTGCAAGGCGCAGTGACAGATGCGATTTTATGTATTCGATAGCGAGCAGGACACAGTTTGAATAGTGTGTTGTTTTTAATTCGACGTTGTATTTGTCAATCAGCAGTAAAAGCGACGAAAAGAGCTGTTGTCTCATTCGCAGACTGTCGATAAGCTCATCACTGTGAACATAGCGTAACATTTCCCGGGTAACGCTTTTTTCGGGGGTGTACTCCATGACTGTGTGTGCGCATCGGAGCAGATCATTGCCGTTGAAGTCATTGAGATTTATGTGAAAATAAAGCTGCTCCATCGAGCTCTCGCAGGCGTGTCGGAATGAATAACCGGTTGGAATAAGGTAGCATTTACCAATCTCAAGCGGCATTTTTTCGCCATCCTTGATTATGTAAGGATCGCCGCCGATTATATAATAAAGTCTTGCATACATGGGAGAAATGATGTTGCCTGTCCATTCATTTTTCGTTGTGGCGTGTCCCGAATCGAGCAGCTTCAGGTTGATGTCGTTTATGTTGTTTATCATTGTATAGTTTCTGTTAAGGATCATTTTATGCCTCCGAAACCGATATGGTGTATTATGCCGAAATATACATATTTTTTACAGAATACTACCTTGCAGAGTGGTCGGTATTTACTGTATAATATGATTGAGGAAATTTTGGCGCGATTATTTTATCCATATATATCATACACCAAAAATACAATAATTTCAAGTATATTTTAAAAAAAGGAGAGAATTATTATGTCAAGCTATGTAACACGCAAAACTCCGGGCGATACAGAGTGGTTTCGCCATGACCGTTTCGGTATGTTCATCCACTGGGGACTATATGCACTGCCTGCACGCCATGAATGGATAAAAACCCGTGAATTTATCCCGGAAGAAAAATACGATAAGTATTTCAAGTATTTCAATCCCGATCTTTATGATGCAAGAGAATGGGCACGCATGGCTAAAGCAGCAGGAATGAAGTACGCCGTTTTCACCGCGAAGCATCATGAGGGCTTCTGTATGTTCGATACAAAATATACCGATTATAAGTGCACAAACACACCTGCGGGACGTGACCTTGTGCGCGAATACGTTGACGCATTCAGAGCCGAAGGACTGCGTGTCGGCTTCTACTATTCTCTCATCGACTGGCATCATCCCGATTTCACTGTCGACTTTTACCATCCTCGCCGTAACGATCCAAATGCTGCCGAGCTGAATAGCGGCAGAGATATGAAAAAATACGCGCTTTACATGAGAAATCAGGTTGAAGAGCTGTTGACTAATTACGGAAAAATAGATATTCTCTGGTTCGACTTCTCGTATACAAACAAGAAAACACCTGCGGACAAGCCGTGGATGACAAAGCCCGGAAAAGGTAAAGACGACTGGGAAGCCGAGGAGCTTGTTGCCCTTGCAAGAAAGCTTCAGCCGGGTATCATCATCGACAACCGCACCGACACGGAGCAGGACATCTGGACGCCCGAGCAGTATCAGCCAACCGAATGGGTACGCCACAAGGAAACAGGCGAGCTTGTTACCTGGGAAGCGTGTCAGACCTTCTCCGGTTCATGGGGATACTTCCGTGACGAGCAGACCTGGAAATCGCCCGAAATGCTCATACGTATGCTTATCAATACAGTTTCAATCGGCGGAAACCTTCTCATGAACGTCGGCCCGACATCGCGCGGATATATCGACTACCGTGCAGAAGCGGCACTTGGCGTTTACGGAGACTGGATGAAATATAACGGTCGCTCTATTTATGGCTGTACAATGGCGGAGCCGGAATTTTTGGCAGGTTTGCCTGCGGATTGCCGTTACACACAAAGCGAGGACGGCAAGCGTCTGTACCTGCATATTTACGCATATCCCTTTAAAGCACTCACAGTCGGCGGACTTGCAGGCAAAATTGACTACGCACAGTTCTTACATGACGGAAGCGAAGTGCTTTACACCGAAGGCGGTTTTGAGGGACATTCAATGCTCCAGGGATGTGACGATGACACTGCGGTCACATTCAAGCTTCCCGATATCAAGCCGAACACGCTTGTACCTGTTATTGAAATTTTCCTTAAATAAGTACGCGAAGGGGCTGTCTGTTGTGGGCAGTCTCTTTTTGGTGTGTGCCCTCATCCGTCAAAGTTGCGAAGCAATCTTTTGCACCTATCCCCCAGGGGAAGGCTTTGAAGTAGTCAGCGCCATGTATTTGAGGCATAAATCTTACCCAAAGGCTTCCCTCGGGGGAAGCTGTCGAGCTTCGCTCGACTGATGAGGGCAATTCAGACGGATGAGGGCACACCTCATAAACCATAATTCACACCCCCATAAAAGAAAAACGAACGCATAAAAACGTCCGTTTACCTTTATTGTGCCTTTTTGTTATCGTCTGACGACTGCGTGCCGTAGACGATCTTTTTTATGCTGTCTATCGAGAGAAAATACCGTTTCGCAAGCTCCTCAACCGACGTGCGGTTCTTATACTGCTCGCGAATCTCATCATTACGCTCGGCATATTTCTGACGTGCGCCGCTTCGAATACCCCATTCGGTTTTATCAGCCTTTGTCGGGATATATAAAAGGTCACCGTCTATGTATTTTTGTATCTCTCTGATAAGCTCGCATGGCAGAATATCTCTTGCATTCTTATACGCCATTTTGCTCTCCTTATAGTTATACACAGTGAAACAAACACGGATATCGGCAAAGAGAACCGATATGACTCCACGGAGACTCTGTTATATTGAGCCTCCGCGAGAGCTGTATAACTCGCGGATCGCAGTCCTTGGAGGATCTTCAATCCGAGGTTATACTAAAATCACCTTATTTTTGATCATTTGAAAACCACTCCTTTCTTTGATAGTATTGTGTGAGGTGGTGAGCTCACAAATATATTATAATACATATCATGGAAATTTTCAATATAAAATTTGTGTATACACGATTTTTACATTTATCGCTTCGCCGCTGAAAGTATCCATTTTATATCTCCGCGTCCGAGTGCTCCCGTTGCAAGCAAAAGCAAAACATAAACCGCAATCAAAAGCAGCGAAGCACCGACAAACGGAAGCCACGCACACGAAAGCTCGGCAAGCCCGAATAATCTCAGCATTGCTGCCGCTCCAACTGCGCAAACAATCGGCTTCAAAAAGCGTTCCGTCACACCGATACAAAAGCCGCTGACCTTTATAAGTCTTGCAAAGCTGAGCGCAACATTAACGCTCTCCGCAATATAAATCGTCACAATGTAACCGTATATCCCAATTCTCGGGCAAAGCAGCCAGACAAGCAGCGTACACATCGCTGAATCTATAATGTTCACCTTCATGCAGTAAAGCTGTTCTCCGAGTCCCTTTAATATTGCGTCAACGGCATGATCAAGATACATAAGCGGTATCAGCGGCGCCATCACACGAATAAATTCACCGGCATCATGGCTGTCATAAATCAGCACGCCAAGCTCGCTTGAAAACATTATCATAATTGCCGCACAACCGATTGAAAATATGATCGTAAGCCCAAGTGAGCGTGATATCATATAGCATACACGAGCACTGTTTTTACGCTCTCCCTCCTCGGCAAATTCGGGAATGAGTAGCCCCGTGAACGAATATAGCAGTGCCGTCGGGAACATTATTATCGGCATAACCATTCCGCAAAGGACACCGTAAGTTGCGAGTGCAGTCTCGGCGGTCAGTGGATTTTTGCGAAGTCCGCGAGGAATCAGTATATGCTCAAGCGTGGTTAACCCAGAGCGTACATATGCCGCAGCCGCCACGGGGACTGTTATACCGAAAAGCTCACGCGTAAGTGCCCTGCCCGTTTTTCTGTCAACAGGTTTCGTTTTTTGTCCGCGTCTATCGAGAAGGTATAGTATGAACGCCATCAAAAATGACATTATCTCGGCAAGTGCACCGCCGCCGACAAGCGCCATACACGAATACTCAATCCCATCGGGAACGATATACAAAAGCGCCGCAACCGTAACAGTCATCTTGAAAAGCTGCTCAAATATCTGTGTCGCCGCACTTTTTGAAACCTTACGCACTGCGGTAAAATAACCGTGAAGCACATTTGAAGCGGCGATAAACGGCAAGCTCACGGCAAGCAGTCGAAGTGAGCGTGCACACCGTCCGTCACCAAGCCAGTGGTGCGCGACAATATCCGCGCCGAAGAAAAGCAGCAGGCAAGCGATTATACCACAGGTGATCGCATATGTAAGACACCGCCGCAGCGCACCTCGAATCCGTGACGCATCCTCACATACAAGTGCTTCGGCACACATTCTTGTCGCCGCTAAATTAACACCCGACGCCGCGACTGTAACCGATAAGCCGTAAACGCTCATGATAAGCGTAAAAAGTCCCATGCCATCCGCACCGAGCTCACGCGAAACAAAGGCGTTAAACGCCACTCCGAGAGAACGAAGCGAAAGAGACGTCAGCGTCATTATCGTTCCGTTTATTAAAAATTGCCGTAAAACGCGCAAATCCTTCACCACCTGAATATCTATTTCATATATTTAAGTATATTTCCAAAATTTAGGCAAAATCACTTTATATTATATAAATGTTATAAATTTTAAATTTTCAAATTATTAACATCTAAAATATGAATTTTTTCGTCACAGATATTGCAAAATGAAGTAAAGTGTAGTATAATAGTGAATGTAAGTTAACGTGCGCTACTGCACGCAATCTAATTACAAGAAGAGGTATAGACCAATGGCACTCAAAAATAGCTATCTTGCAAGTGTTTATGAGAACGTTTGCAAAAGAAATCCCGGCGAAACAGAATTCCATCAGACCGTTGAAGAGGTTCTCGAATCTCTTGAACCCGTCGCAGAAAAGCGTCCCGACCTCATCGAGGCAGGCATTTTCGAGCGTATGGTAGAGCCTGAGCGTCAGATCCAGTTCAGAGTAAGCTGGGTTGACGATAACGGTAAGGTTCAGGTTAACCGCGGCTATCGCGTACAGTTCAACTCCGCAATCGGTCCTTATAAGGGCGGTCTTCGTTTCCATCCCACAGTTAACGCTTCCATCATGAAGTTCCTCGGCTTCGAGCAGACCTTCAAGAACTCCCTCACAGGTCTCCCTATGGGCGGCGGTAAGGGTGGCGCTGACTTCGATCCCACCGGCAAGTCCGACGGAGAAGTTATGCGCTTCTGCCAGAGCTTTATGACTGAGCTTGCAAAGCACATCGGCGCAGATACCGACGTTCCCGCAGGTGACATCGGCGTTGGCGCACGCGAAGTTGGTTATCTCTTTGGTCAGTATAAGAGACTTCGCAACGAGTTCACCGGCGTTCTCACCGGTAAGGGCTTCTCATACGGCGGCTCTCTCATTCGTCCCGAGGCAACCGGCTTTGGTGCAGTTTACTATGCACAGAATATGCTCGCTTCCTTCGGCGAGGATGTTAAGGGCAAGACCTTCGCAGTATCCGGCTTCGGTAATGTTGCTTGGGGTACAGTACAGAAGATCACCGAGCTCGGCGGTAAGGTTGTAACAATCTCCGGTCCCGACGGTTACATTTACGATGAGGACGGCGTTAACACTCCCGAAAAGATCAAGTTCATGCTTGAAATGCGTGCTTCCAACCGCAATAAGGTTCAGGACTACGCAGACAAGTTCGGTGTTCCCTTCTATGCAGGCGAAAAGCCTTGGGGAACAAAGGTTGACGTTATCATGCCCTGCGCAACACAGAATGAAGTCAGAATTGAAGACGCGCAGAAGATCGTTGCAAACGGCGTTAAGTATTACGTTGAGGTTTCCAATATGCCGACCACAAACGAGGCAGTTGCATACCTCAAGGCAAACGGCGTAGTTGTTGCTCCTTCGAAGGCAGTAAACGCAGGCGGCGTTGCAGTATCCGGTCTCGAAATGAGCCAGAACTCGATGCGTTACAGCTGGACTGCAGAAGAGGTTGACGCAAAGCTCAAGCAGATCATGAAGAACATCTTCGATGCTTCCGTTGCTGCTGCAAAGGAATACGGCATGGAGGGCGACCTCGTTGCAGGTGCTAACATCGCAGGCTTCCTTAAGGTTGCCGAGGCAATGAAGGCTCAGGGTATCGCTTATTAATTCCTGATACATAAAAAATCAATCCACTCGTTAATTCGGGTGGATTTTTTGTTTTGCCGATAAATAAAGACAGCCGCTATGCCTTAACATAACGACTGTTTTGTTTTATTAATGGAAATATTTATACGACGAAGCACCAAACTTAACGATGGTTTCAACCGTCGCGCCGAGGAAATCCGCGTTACGGGCAGCATAGCTTTCAACACTGTCCGAAGCATTTGCCAAAACCACACCGTCTGCATTGTAGACCGTGCAGCTTACAAGCGACTTGTAGTCAGCAACCGCCATACCGGTGATCGACACCTGACACAGTGTGCTGTTGTACTTAATGAAATCAGTACCCTCGATTCTGACTTCCTTGTCGTGTCCGTAATGATCGGTGTAAGTGGCGATCGCGTAAAGACTGCTGTAATCAGTACCGACCGCGCTGTTTTTGAATACGAGATCAAGCTGTATTTCGCCTGCAAGAGTCAGCGTTGTTCCTGCGTAACCTGTACCGCTGATACGGTTATCGGTCATTTCAACGGTTTCAGTCGCCATTGCACGCTGTTCATCTGTAAGATCGCGGTTTGCAAGATTTTCCGTGTCGTAATCAAACTGCTCCTGTGCCGCCGCGCCGTAATTCAGCATATCGACGTACAGCGTACAAAGCTTTGCGTTGCCTGCCGCATTACCGTTGAGCTTACTGAGTGCGGTTGAAGCAAGGCTCTCGCTTCTTTCGTTGGTAAGAATCTGTCCCTTCGCGTTATAGAATACGGCTGTTACTTTATCGTTCATCTGCTTTGCCGTCATTCCGGAGAACTTTGCGGTGTAGATAGTTCCGCTGTATTTTGTCCATTCGGATTGCGGAACAGTCACAGTCTCGGACGCTCTGCCGTCTGCATATTCGATGGTCATCTCGGCATAATTGTCAGTGCCGCTGATCTTTGCGGTATCGATGGCAAAGTCGATTGAAAGTGTGCTGCCGAGTGTCATCGTTACGCCGGCAAGATCGAAGGGGACAGGTTTCGGCTCAAGTGCAACAAAGGTGATACCGTTCTCACTCGCATATGTTTCTGCGGTTGAACCGGTGTAACCGTGAAGCTCAAAACCATCAACAACACCGTAGAAAACATCCGTACCAAATGTCACATCCTCCGAGTAAATTGTCACTTTTTCGAGAGTTTCGTAACATACAAATGCGTAATCTCCGATGCTCGTTACACTTTCGGGAACTTCGATGCTCGTCAGCTTATCGTAGCCGTAACCGCTGAATGCATCAGATCCAATACTCGTTACCGTGTCCCCAATAGTCACAGTCGAAATCTGACTTCTGCAATCAGACCACGGAGAATAGTTCGGAGCGAACCCCGGAAGAACCATCGAAACGTACCAATCCCACATCGCGCCGTCACCTTCGATAACAAGCTCACCGTCATCGTACAACACCCACGTAAGATCGTCGCCGCATTCGCCCGAAGCGGTTACAACACGCTCGTCTGTCACCATGATATCAACAGTCGTAGTATCATCGGCAAAAATCGCGCCCTGCGACATAACAACAGCCGATGCCAAGAGTATAGCAATGAGTTTCCGAGATAGATTTTTCATTTTTACCCTCCATAGAAATATATTTACATAAAAATACATTTTCATTATAACACATTGCCATAATAAAAGCAATACATTCAACATTTTGTTTACAAATCCACAAAAAAGCATCCCCACCCGTTTA
Source organism: uncultured Lachnospiraceae bacterium (assembly GCA_964430755.1). Taxonomy (GTDB): domain Bacteria; phylum Bacillota; class Clostridia; order Oscillospirales; family CAG-272; genus Flemingiibacterium. The sequence continues at coordinate 26,712 of CAYSFT010000006.1, forward strand.
TGGATGAGGATGCAATATTCAGTGTGCCATTAATGGAAGTAATTGTAACTCGAAGCACCGAACTTAACGATGGTGTCAACTGTCGCACCAAGGCTTGCGGAGTTACGGTTAGCATAGCTTCCGATACTGTCTGCAGCGGAGGTTATCTTTGTTCCGTCTGCCTTATAAACAGTGCAGGTTACAAGTGCCTTATAGTCTGCAACCGCCATACCGGTGATGGAAATCTGGCAAAGCTTGCTGCTGTACTTGATGAAGTCAGAACCTTCGATTCTGATTTCCTTTGCGTTTCCGTAGTGGTCGGCATAGGTTGCGATTGCGTAAAGGTTAGCGTAATTAGAACCAACCGTACTGTTGTTGAAGACGAGGTCAAGCTGGATTGCGCTTTCAAGAGTAAGCGTTGTTCCTGCATAGCCCGTACCGGAAATACGGTCGTTCGTGGTCTCAACAGTTGTCGTTGCCCATGCCTGGTGTGCTTCAGTGAGGTTACGGTTAGCAAGATTTGCTGTGTCGTAACTGAACTGCATCTGAGCTGCTGCACCGTAGTTAAGCATATCAACGTAAACCGAACGGAGCTTCTTGTTTGAAGCGGCACTGCCGTTGAGCATACGTACTGCATATGTTTCGATGCTGTCGCTCTTAGGATTGGATACTACCTGACCGTTTGCATTGTATACAACCGCTGTTACAACGTCGTTCATCTGCTTTGCTGTCATACCGACGAACTTAGCGGTGTAAATCTTACCGCTGTATACTGTCCACTCAGACTGAGGTACGATCAATGTATCAGAAGGTCTGCCGTCTGCATAGACGATAGTCATCTGTGCGTAGTTGTCTGTACCTGTGAGTTTAGAGGTGTTAACTGCGAAGTCAAGCGAGAGGCTTGCGCCGAGAGTCATGGTAACACCGGAGAGGTCGAACTTTGTCACTGCTGTGTATACGTTATACGCATCATCGCTTTCGATAAGCTCGTAGCCGTCAGCCGCAACAACATTTGCAGTGAAGCCGTTCTTGATGATCGAAACAACCTTTGCAACTGCAACCTCATCTGTGATGTCAGCTAAAAGCGTGATATCGCCGGTAGCTGCGAGTGCTTCAGCAAGAGTTGCATATGAGGTCTCGCCAACCTTGGCAACATAGGTTATGGGAGCATCGAGCGAAACGAATGTAATCGAGTTTTCATTTGCATACGTCTCTGCTGTCGAACCGTTGTAACCGTGAATCTCAAAGTCTGCGCTCACACCGTCGAATACTGCCAAGCCGAATGCTGCATCGGTTGAATTGATAACAGCCTTTGTGAGGTTAGCCGCAGAATAGAATGCACAGTCACCAATCGAAGCAACAGCTTCACCAAGCTCAACCGTTTCGAGGTTAGCCGCGCTGTCAAATGCGCTATCGCCAATCGCAGTAACCGTTTCGGGAACAGCATATTCGGTAATTGCGCTGTTCATCGGGAAGAGAATGAGTATTGTTGCATTCTTATTGAAGAGAACGCCGTCATCGCTCGAATAAGCAGCATTGTCTGCATCAACATTGATACTGCTAAGGCGTGTACAGTTAGCGAAAGCATTTGTTCCGATCGTTGCAACGCTTGCAGGGATATCAATCGAATCAAGGGATGAGCATCCGCTGAATGCGTTATCGGAAATGGTTGTTACACTGTCTGAGAGTTCAATAAACTCAATGGTGGTACAGCCGTAGAATGCCGACTCACCGATGGTTTCAACCCCACTGCCAATGCTGAGCAGCATAAGTCCGGTGCAGTGACGGAATGCGGAATTGCCAATAGTTGCAACATCTGCACCCATTGTTACATCAATGAGAGCCGTACATCCGTTGAATGCATAATTACCAATAGTGGTAATGCCATCGCTTATAATAACCGTATTGATCTGAGATGTATATGCGCTCCAAGGAGCCGCAGCGCTTCCGGTCCAGTCATACATTGCGCCACTTCCCTCAATTTCGAGAGAGCCATCATCGTAAAGTGTCCAAGTAGCTGCCTCGCCGCAGTCACCGCTCGCAACAACATTACGGATTACGATAACAGAGAATTTATGACCGTTCTCACTTGCGTAAGACTGTGCAGAGGAATCGTTGTAACCGTAAATGGTGAAGTTTTCGTGAGTTCCGTCGAATACGAGGAATCCGAACGAAACGATCTGCGCCTCAATGGTAGCCTTTGTAAGTGCCGAACAAGATGCAAACGCCATGTCACCGATATCGGTTACCAATTCGCCCATATAAACGCTCTTCAGGCTTACAGCGCCCTCAAAAGCACTCGCTGCGATTGTTTCAACGGTTTCGGGAACATCATAAGCGGTCTTTTCGCTGCCGATAGGATACTGAACAAGCTTTGCCATATCTGCAGTGAAGAGAACGCCGTCAGCATCACTTGCATAGCTTGTATTGTTTTCATCAACAACAAACTTAGCAAGAGCGGGACATCCTGCGAAAGCACCGTCCTCGATGGTTGTTACAGTTGAGGAGATATAAACCTCTTCAAGCAGGTCACAATAGCTGAACGCATTAGCGCTGATGGTTGTTACACCCTCAGGAATTGTGACAGTTTCAAGTGCGGAGCATCCGCTGAATGTATTGCCTGCAATAACAGATACCGTTGAAGGAATGTTAACATCAACAAGTGCGCTGCAGTTATAGAACGCCGAAGCACCGATCGTTACAACACTTTCGGGAATCTCAACAGATGTGAGGGCTGTGCAGCGACGGAACGCATAGTTTCCGATAGTCGTTACATCATCGCCGATGTAAATGCTTGCAAGATTATTACAGTTTGTGAACGCATAATTTCCAATGGTTGTAATGCCGGAGTTGATTGTAACAGAGGTGATCTGATCACGGTAACTGTACCAGGGTGCATTCGAGCTTCCTGTCCAGTTGTACATAGCACCGGTGCCGGTAATTTCAAGCTCGCCGTCCTCATAGAGGATCCACTCTGCATTCGCTCCGCATTGACCGAAAGCAACAATGGTACGATCCGAGTACGAAACGAATGTATGCGAGTTTTTATTTGCATAAGTCTGTGTGGTAGAGCCGCTGTAACCGTAAATCACAAGATTTTCATCTGCTCCGACAAAGACGCCGAAGCCGTATGCTGTGTTACGTGCAGCAACAGAAACCTTTGTGAGGTTCGCACAAGATGCGAATGCAGCATCGCCTATATTCAGTACACCGTTTCCGATCGTAACAATCTTAAGATTCTGAGCGCCTTCAAATGCGCTTGCCGCAATAGTTGTAACAGTTGCAGGAACAGTGTAAGCGGTTCTTGTGCTTGCGCTCGGATACTGAATGAGGGTTGTCATCTCTTTATCATAGAGAACGCCGTAAGTATCAACCGTAAAGTTTTCGTTTTCGGAGTCAACGGTAAAGCCTGTAAGAGCCGTACACGAAGCAAACGCAGTGTCACCGATTGTGGTTACGCTTGCAGGAATGTTGACCGATGTGAGCTTTTCACAGTAAGCAAATGCACCTGCACCAATCGAGACAAGCCCGTCAACCAGTGTGAGTTTTGCAAGATTCGAGCAGCCGCTGAAAGCATTTGCTCCGATTTCGGTTACATTTGCAGGGATTTCAATTTCCTCAAGAGCAGTACACCAATAGAACGCGGAATCGCCTATGGATGTAACAGTATCGGCAAATTCAACGCTTGCAAGTGCTGTGCAGCGACGGAACGCATAGTTTCCGATGGAGGTTGCACCGTTACCGATAGATACCTTTGTGATCTTATCGGCGTGAGCATTCCATGTTGCAGGAGAACCTGAAGTATAGTTATACATTTCTCCAACGCCGCTGATTTCGAGTATACCGTCTTCGTAGAAGATCCAAACGAGATTATCTCCGCATTCGCCCGAAGCTACAACAGGACGGTCCTCGAGAGCAACGAAGCTATAACCCTTGGAGGATGCGAATGTTTGTGCGGTTGTTCCGGCATAACCGTAAACGGTCGGTGCAGCAGCACTGCCGCCGATTGCAGCGGAAGCAAATGTAAGATCACGTGATTTAACAGTAAGCTTCGTCAGCGCAGAGAAATCGGTGAAGGAATAGTCGCTGATCGTTGCAACACCCGCTTCAACGGTAACTGCAGTTATGTATGCACGGTAAGCGTGCCAAGGAGCATCGGAAGCCTTTGCCCATACAGTCATATCGCCGGCACCGGTGATAACAAGCTCGCCGTAATCGTTAAGTGACCACATAAGACCATCACCGCACTTGCCGGACGCACTTATCTCGCCTGTTCCTGTGAGAGGAACAAAATTATAACCGTTTTTGGTCGCATAAGCATGAGCGGTAGAACCGAGGTATGCATAAACGGTAAATCCGCTTGCAACGCTTTCAAAAACATAGTCGCCAAACTCCGCATCGCGCGAATAGATCGTTGCACTTGCAAGATCATCGCAATATGCAAAAGCGTAAGCCCCGATTTCATCCACAGCCTCGGGGATAGTGACGCTTGTTAAGTTAGCACAGTGTCTGAACGCCCACACTCCGATGGATTTTATACCCTCGGGAATGCTTACGGTCGTCAAACTATCACATCCGTAGTACGAAAGTCCACCAATAGCGGTTGTGCTGTCCGGGATATTGGCGGTGCTGATCGTATCACATTCATAGAATGTAACACCGCCAACATATGAAACCGTTTCAGGAATATCAAGATTCGGAAGACTCGTACATCCGCTGAATGCGTTATGACCGATAAAGGTAACGCTTGTCGGTATATTGATAGATGTAAGGTTCGGGCAGGTGTCGAACGCATTGTAACCGATCGTTGCAACACTGTTTCCGAGCTGTACGGTTGTCAGGGATTCGCACCACCAGAACGCTCTGTTTCCGATAGCGGTAACAGTATCGCTGACCTGTGCGCTGACAAGATTCGTTAAATTGTAGAACGAGCGCTCACCAATTTCGGTGATACCCGTGTTTACAACAACCGACGTGATCGCATCACGGTGTGAATACCATGGAGCCTGAGTTGACCATGAGTAATCAGGCATAGCACCTGTACCGCTGATAAGCAGTTCACCCGAGTCGTAGACTCCCCATGTGAGACCTGTGCCGAAAGTTCCGGAATCCACAACAGCAGCTGTTGCCGAAGTGGTATAGATTTCAAAGCTCGGCGCAGCTTCAATTGTTTGCGAAGTTTCTTCGCTGATGTCACTTGCAAAAACTCCGCCCTGCGGCACGATCAACGCCGCGGCGAGAAGTATGCTGAGTGTGCTTCTTGATAATTTTCTCATTACCGTCCTCCTGAAGTTAAATATCAATTAATAGCGTAAAATATAGCGTGTTTATTAACAAAATCACAACCCAATTTCACTTAATAACAGATACAGTTATTCGAGTATAATCCAATTATAATTATAACACAAGATTACAATAAAATCAATCCTTTTTTTGTAATTCATGTATAATGTACAAAACGTCGGTAAAACCGAGTCCGGGTTTTCATGTTTTTGTGCATTTAAGAGAAAATTTATCCGCCGTAATTTTGGCGGATACGATAACTATATTATTCAAAGACTTTTGGGAAGCGAAGTTGCTATATCTCCCATAAACGAGGCTTCATCGTAAAGCTGCACTGCGGTCTTATGTACCGTGCAGTCGTAATCAACAATAGACACAGATGCATTACGAACCCAACCTATCTCCTGCATTTTTTCAATCGGAGCATTACACCATTCGCAGGCAAGCGCACGGATAGGCGTTGCATGAATTGTAAGAAGCACAGTCTTATCATCGTTTTCGGCGGCAATTTTCCAAACCTCAGCGCGAATACGTTCTGCAAGATCGCGGACACTTTCACCGTTATCAGGGCAGGAATTACCGAGATCAAGACACCAAGTTCCAAAGCTTTCCTTATATTTTTCAAGGAGCTCGGTAAAAAGCATATTCTCCCAATCGCCGGCAAATATCTCGCGAAGCCCCGCACACGGTATAACCTCAATATTGTGCGGTGCGGCAATGATTTTTCCCGTTTCATATGCGCGCGAAAGATCACTTGAATAAGCAATGTCTATATGTGTATCTTTAAGATATTCTGCAGTTTTAGCTGCCTGTTCACGTCCTAAATCGGTAAGCGGACCATCGGTCTGACCGTAAAAACGGCGTTCAAGATTACCGAGGCTTTGACCGTGACGGACAAATATCATTCGTGTCATTTGGTATACCTTCTTTTCTCTTAATTTATACTATTATTTTACCACACTCAAGCAACATTGTCAATAAAAAGCCGAGATAAATTATAGTTTATGCGAGAGCCCTCATCAGTCTCGCTTTGCTCGACAGCTTCTCCCAGGAGAAGCCTTTTGGCAAGAATAACGTTGGCTTTTATTGCTCAAATCTAACTCAAAGCCTTCCCCTGGGGGAGAGGTGCAAAAGATTGCTTCGCAACTTTGACGGATGAGGGCACACCTCGATGAGGGCTTCACCGCTAATCTACAATTCCCCTTATCAAGCCAAAAGGAGCCGCCCACAATTGCAAGCAGCTCCCATAGTATTATTTTCAGATGTCGATAACGACCATAGCGTGAAGATCAACCTTGTCAACGTCAGCAATAACCTTGCCGTTTTCATACTTGTGCGCAATATCGGTTTCGGTGAGCGCTGAACCCTTGCAGTCAACACGGTATACACGCTTCGGCTCGGAAGCAACATTCGCGGTAAGCTCAACGCCGTAAACGGGGATGATATCCTCGATGATCTCAACATTATCTCCGCGCTTGGAGGTGTGAGCGAACAGAAGATGCGCAATATAACGGCTTTCCGATTCCTGATATGTGTATGTAACAACACCGCGGTCGGGCAGATTCTTAACAAGAACGGTGCGCTTGTCGCCGATAAGAGCTTCGATCATATGAAGAATAAGCTCCTTGGTGTGATATTCACCCATCTTTGCATAGTCGGTGAATACGTTCCATGCGATATAACCGGTATTTGCTGTAAGAACAGCCGCGGGACGGTCTGCGCCGGGATTATTCGGAGTGTGCTGATGCGAGCAGAAATGTTTAGCGGTACGGTTGAAGTACGAATCCTCAAGGAGCGCCTCAACACTGCCGTTTGTAACGGAAATGTTATATGCCTGCTGATACATGATATAAGCGGTACGTCCGTTGATTGCTTCATATTCGGGAATCATATAGTTCGGGATAAACTCGTTAAGTCCCTCGTGCTTGATTCCGAGATCGAGAACGAGCTCATCAGCCCCCTTCTTCATGCCCGATTTACCCGAGCAGAGAATCTTACCGCCGCCTGCAACATAAGCCTTGATCTTTGCTGTCATTTCATCATCAAGACGTCCGAAGTCCGGGAGGATAACGAGCTTATACGGGGTGAGATCTTCATACTGGTCAACAATATTGAAGAGGTACTTGCCCTCAAGAAGTGCTCTCGATGCACCCATATCTGCGGTAAGGAATTCGCCGCCTCTCTGATGATTGAGTGCCTCACAGCTGAGAATAGCAACGTCGGCAAAATGCTTCACGTCACGAATATAAGGCTCCTTAACCTCAACCTCCGCATATGCTTTACCGATGAGGTTATATGTGGACATATTCATCTCGCCGTTAGGATGAAGCTGGTCACCGATCGAGCATCTTGCGCCCTGAGAAAGCGAGAGTGCCGCCTCATAACGAAGTGCGTTCGGATGCTTGAAGCCGCCGAATTCACCCCATGACTTGTGGAATTTACCGGTCATACCGAGGTAGTATTTATCCTGTGTACGGCTGTATGCAGCAGACATCGGGAAATGGTCATATCCCCATCCGCCGGTCGGAAGACTTTCAAGCTCGAGGTGAGTCTGGAACGAAATATGGTCACGGCGACCGGGAGTTGTGAAGCCGTTATGGAAGATGGTCGTGTCGGGATTGTACTTGCGAACAGCTTCTTCAATACGGCGAGCGTAGTTTTCGTAAACGATGTCAGCGTGCTTCGCCATATCAGCGTCATTCATGGGATCAAGTCCCATCTCGCGCATGGACTTTAAGCAGCAGTTACAGTAACAGGTTTTGGGATACGAAATATCAAGGAAGATACCGCCGGGGTTATACATCTGCATAACCTCTTCAACCTGCTCGGCAAGGTATTCCATGTAGGGAGTATTAAAGCACATACGGTGCCAACCGGCACGGGTTGCAAAATCGTAACCGCCGTCCGGAGAGGTCTTGTTGATGTGGTGAGGATTTTCAAAGCAGTAAACCTCATCCCATCCTGCGGAAATGTATACGGGAGCGTTAACTCCGATCTCGGCGCAAGCCTCAAGCTGTGCCTTTAAGAGGTCAAACTTAAGCTTCGGATGCATGGGGGTTTTCTTTCCGGGATAGTAGCCCCAGCCATGGTGACACTTTGCAAAAATCGTGATCGAATCAGCGTGTGCCGCCTTGATAGCGTCCTGGAACTGCTTTTTGTCGAACTTATCGCCGACAGAGGGAACGTCCGGAGAGGTGTGGAAATCGAGGTGTACCTGACGGAATCTTAAGGGTTTCATAATCTTAATCTCCTTTTAATTTTTGCCCATACGCGGGCTGTTACTATAATGATACATTAGTCTTGAAAAAAAGTCAAGCCAATCATTAAAATGTGATTGTTTTATACCATATATTTTATCGTTTTTTGCATATTTTGCACCATTGTCGGAAACGTACTTATTGACACATCCGTGACGCGGCGCATACAATGTCAATGCCCCCTGAATTCCTGAATACACGAAACGGAGGAAAACCTATGGAACAATCAAGGAGCGTTGGCTATCTTATCGTCAACGTATCAACCGCAAGAGGCGCGATCCCTCTTGAGGGCGCTTCGGTAACGGTCATGTATGATGAAGAAAACAATACATCGGTGTTTACGGTTCTGACAACGGACATGAGCGGCAAAACCGACAAAATCGAGCTCCCTGCCCCACCACGTTCACTCTCGGAAACGCCCGGCAGCACAAAGCCATACGCGACATACACATTGCAAATCGACAAGGAGGGCTATTACAGGGTAACCAACACAGGCGTTCCCGTTTTTTCGGGAATCACATCAATACAGCCGGTTGAAATGATACCGCTTGCCGAATACAACCCAGGCACAACATATCCGAGATACGGACTTGACGTAACCGAGGATACCGATCCCGATTTGTAAATTATAGTTTAGAGTGCCCTCATCCGATGTGTGCCCTCATCAGTCGAGCGAAGCTCGACAGCTTCCCCCGGGAGAAGCCTTTGGGTAACAATTTATTTGCAAAACAAAGTATGGCAACACTTTAAAAAACTTTTAAATACTTCATTTTCACGCTCGCAAATCTAACTTAAAGCCTTCCCTTGGGGGAAGGTGGCACGTCGCAAGACGTGACGGATGAGGGCACACACCTGATGAGGGCACACACCAAACTATAATTCAATTCCAACTCAAAGAAAGGAACACCACAATGCCACTTCCGTATATCCCCGAAACGATCACGGTACACCTCGGCGCACCGAACGAAGCCGCCGAAAACATAACCGTATCATTTCCCGATTACATAAAAAACGTCGCATCAAGCGAAATATACCCAACCTGGCCGGAGAACGCCATCCGCGCCAACATTTATGCACAGGTCTCGTATGCCCTCAACCGCATATATACCGAATATTACCGCAGCCGAGGATATGACTTTGACATCACCAACTCCACCGCAATCGACCAATCCTTTGTCGCCGGACGTGACATTTTCGATAACATTTCCGCCATAGTTGACGATATCTTCAACGATTATCTCGTTCGCCCGGGTCAGGTACAGCCGCTTTTTGCACAGTACTGCGACGGAATCGAGGTTCAGTGTGAGGGACTGTCACAATGGGGCACGGTTGACCTCGCCGAGCAGGGATTGACGCCTTACGAAATACTGACAAACTACTACGGCTCAAACCTCAACATCAACACCGATACGCCTATCCTTCCATATAGTGAATCACTTCCCTACCGCCCACTGAGGCTCGGCAACTTCGGGAACGACGTCCGTACAGTACAGATCCGCCTCAACCGCATCTCCGCAAACTACCCTGCCATACCGAAAATATATCCGCCTGATGGCGTTTTCGGACTGTCTACCGAGAATGCGGTACGTGAGTTTCAACGAATATTCGACTTAACTGACGATGGCATTGTCGGCCCTGCAACGTGGTATAAAATATTACAGCTTTACAACGGCGTCAAACGCCTCAACGCACTTGCAAGTGAGGGACTGACACTTGCTGATGTTTCAACGCAGTTCCCGACGGAGCTTTCACGCGGTGATGAGGGCATATACGTCCGTGAGTTTCAGTATTTTCTGAGCGTGCTCGGCGAAAACCTTGAGGTCATCCCACCGGTCACAATAGACGGCATCTTCGGTGGTGCAACAGAAGCTGCAGTACGTGCCTTTCAGCGAGCGTACGGTCTTCCTGTAACAGGCATCGTTGACGAAGAAACCTGGGTTCAGCTCTATAACGCTTACCGAGGTATACTACTGACCACCGCACAGTATTATAACGGCGTACCGGTGGCGCTTTTCCCGGGATACCTCCTGGTGCTTGGCTCACAAGGCGAGGAAATCAGCCTGCTTCAACAGTATCTTTTAACACTTTCCGAGGTTTATTCCGAAATCCCGAGCGTTGAGGTGAACGGCGTGTACGGCACAGCCACACGTGACGCGGTAACCGCATTCCAAAATCTGTTCGGGCTTGATCCGACGGGTATCGTTGACGCGCTCACATGGGATGCCATAACCGACGCATACAGTGACGTTGCATACGGCAACCTTGCCGCCGAGGGACAGTTTGGCGGAAATACACTTTCTTAAATGAGGTAAACCATGAGAGATATCACAGACGAAAAAAATAACATATCCGAGCTGCAGAGATACCTGCGCGAGCTGCATTACGACACACGCGGCGAGATACCGCTTGTAAACCCCGACGGCATATACGGCCCCGAAACTGCATCGGCAGTCGAGGCATTTCAGCGTATATATTCTCTGCCTGTCACAGGGGAGGCAGACAATGCCACATGGGACGCCATTTATAAAGAGTATCAAAACGCCGTCAAGCGCCGCGCACGTCCAAGTCCCATCTATCCATTTCCCGAGGAGGATGATTACGAAATAGATGAGGGAGAATATTCCGACATCGTTGCAATAGTGCAGTTCATGCTCCGCCTGCTCGCAAACGCATATGACAACATCGACGGTATGCCGCCCGAGGGAGTTTACAACGAATCCACCATAAAGGATATAAAAGCCTTTCAGGAAGCATACAGACTGCCCGTGACAGGACGGGTTGACAAAGCGACATGGAACGCTCTCGCCGAAGCGTATAATCTGCTTAACCAAATCGACAATTGACCTTAAAAGAAAACTTTTCCAAAACCCTTGAAATCATGGAAATGATGATGTATAATAAAAATGTGAATGGCGAAACGGTGTCCGAAATGATGCGGGGTTTATCGCAAAATGGAGGATGCGGCAGTCATATCGCAATTTATATTTTTATGGAGGAAGCCAAAAATGGCAGATAAAACACTTAGCCAATTTGCTTCAAAGAACAAAGAGCCTGTTGCAGACAGGAGAAAAAAATTAAAGGTCGGTATCATTGGAACCGGTTGGATCGCCGAGGCTCACGCCCTCAACTATAAAGAAATGCCCGATGTTGAGATCGTTGCGCTGACAGACCTGATTCCCGGCAAGGCAGAGTCCTTCAAGAAAAAGTTCGGCATACCCGGCAATGTCCGCTTCTATCCGAGTCATAAGGAAATGATCGATAACGAAGAACTTGACATTGTAAGCGTTTGTACATACAACGTAACCCACGCCGAATGTACCATCTATGCGCTTGAGCATGGTATTAACGTAATGCTTGAGAAACCAATGACTGTAACGCTTGAGGAAGCAGCAGACATCATGCGTGCCGAAAAAAAGAGCGGCAAGCTTCTTTCAATCGGTTTCCAACCCAGACTCGACGATAATATGCAGATGATCAAGAAGATCGTTGAATCGGGCGAGCTCGGCGAAATTTACTACATCCAGACAGGCGGCGGACGTCGCCGCGGCATCCCGAATTCCACTTTCATTGAAAAGAGAACCGCAGGTTTCGGCGCACTCGGTGATATCGGATGCTATTCCCTCGACATGGTGCTTAACGCAATCGGTTATCCAACGCCCAAAACGGTTTCGGCATATACGTCCGATTTCTTCGGCACAAACCCAATATATAATAATCCAACTGACGCGGCTCGTTTCGATGTTGACGACTTTGCGGCAGCGTTCATCCGTCTTGAACCCGGTAAATACGGCGATAAGAACGGCATCGTCCTCGACTTCAGAATCTCGTGGGCAATGCACGTTGATACCCCCGGTGACACCATTATTTTCGGTAAAAAAGGCGCACTTCGTATTCCCTCAACCGAATGTTGGAACGGCACTGTCGGCGGTCAGATGAAGATTTATCACGACGTTGCAGGCGCAAGAGTTGAAACTATCGTTCCGATTATCCAAAATAAAGGTCAAGGACTTTTCTATAAGAAGCTGCGCTCATTCATCGACGCTGTCAAGACCGGCGGCGAAGCTCCCATTCCGTCAAGCCAGATCATCAAGAATCAGGCAATTCTCGAGGGCATAGTTAAATCGGCAGAGCTCGGTCGCGAAATTGAAATCGTAATGCCCGAAATATAATTTTAAATAATACAAAGGTGTTGTCTCCTTCAATGGTGGGCAACGCCTTTTTTGTGTGATAAATTATAGTTTATGCCCTCATCAGTGGTGTGCCCTCATCCGTCACGTCTTGCGACGTGCCACCTTCCCCCAGAGGAAGGCTTTAAAGTAGTCGGCGCAATATATTTAATATACTAAATCTTACCCAAAGGCTTCTCCTGGAAGAGAGCTGTAAAAGATTGCTTCGCAACTTTGACTGATGAGGGCATACCAAACTATAATTTATCGCACACTTAAATATGACAATAATAAAACCGCAAAAAATCCGCAAGACACCATACATACAGCATCTTGCGGAGCTTTTTATTCAATTTTACTGTTCCATCGGGATTCCGTTTTCCCAGAGATCATACTGCGAAACCGGCACATCGTACACCGAAACAGCTATGTGACAGATCGGATCAATACTTGTAAATCCGGTCGTGCCGCCATAACCGATAACGTCACCCTTGGCAACTACGTCACCAACCTGAACCGGTATATTTTCGCCAAGATGAGCATACCAGCTCTTGAGTCCGAGACCGTGGTCGATAACAACTACATATCCCGAATAATCGAGGTATCCTGCGAATACAACCTTACCGTTGTTCATCGCCATGATGTTCTCACCGAATTTTACAATGTAATCGCAGCCCTCATGACGGAATGTTTCGGATGTACCCGTGATCGTTACGTGGCGTCCGAATCCGATACGGACATTACCGCCTGCTGTTCCCTCGTGGAATGTACCCTCCCAAAGAGGTGTTGCTTCGGTTTCGGCGATGATCGGTGCCATCGTTTCGCTGAAGGTCTTCATCGTAGTTTCGGTTCTTGTCTGGCTTACAACCGTGGGAGTTACCGAAATCGAGGATGAAGCAAATGTCTTTTTCTTGATATTAAGCGTCATCGGCTGAGTAACTTCGCCGTATGTGCAGGTAAACTGAACCTCAGTGCCCTCAAAATCCATATTGATTGGAACGAGCGCACGTGCATACATTCCGTCCTTAAAGAAAACAGGAGTGTAACCGATATCAGGTTCACTTGCAAATGTTATAGCAGAGGGATCGTCAACATTTCTTGCCGATATCACAACAAAGTCGCCCGGCTCAACCTCGGTTCTGCCGAGATAAAACGCTGCGGGAACAAGAACCTTTGCCTTGAATTCGTATTTCGCAGAGCCGGTGAAAGCAGGGTTTGCATACCAATCCGCTTCAACAAGAACATCAATCGTTCTGCCCTCAAGCGAAGTGTTTACAACTCCATCATAACCGCCTGTGTAAATTGTTGATCCGTCAGCCGTGACTGTTACACTGATATCGTCAGGTTGATTGTCGAATGAAAGCGCAAACGCACCCTTCATCTCATAAACCTTGTCCGTCTTCGGCGCGGATTCAATACCGTCAAGTGCAACATATGCTCCACCGTAGGTCTGATATTCCCAATCAGCATCAGTCGGAAGCAATGCCTCGCCGGAAATTGTCATAGTCGGGAAGTCGGTCGTTTCATAAAGGCAGCGTGCATACTTTGTTGCAAGGAAAGAAGTTGCATCCTCAGAGTTAATCTGATGGAAATTCTTTCGCGAATCAACGAAATACGCTTCACTCGGATCAGATGTGAAATAATAATTATAAACCTGAACGCGGTCATAATTATAATATTTGAATTCAAACATATCACTCTCTGAAACGGTTTCGGGAAGTGACGCACAAGACTCTGAATTATTGTTTATCGAAATAAATCCGGATATATCCTTCATATCGTCCGAATTATCCGCCATAAGCGTAAACACCTTTCCGTCGGTGTCCGTAATTTCGAGCTTGGTGACGTTACTTTTGCTTATTGAAACATTCTGCGCGGCTATGTAACTGATAACAGCTATTATCGTCGGCAGAAGTATTGCCGCAACAATTCCCACAATTCTGAGAATACCGTTTTTCGGCAGGGTTTGATTTTCAGATTTGCTCATTTGCATACCTCTTTTCGGTGTTTTTTATTACACTATACTATTATTATACATTATTTTAACTCCAAGGTCAAGTATATTCTGAAATTTTATCAAACGTATAATTAAGTTTTAAAGCGTAACACCGTTTTTAAATATTGCAATGTCGTAATAACCGTTTTTCTCTGCCTTTGTCTCTCTGCCGTCTGCAATTTCACGGCAAAGCGCGTATAAACCCTCCGAAAGCTCAGTCATATCGGCACCGTCAAGCAAAACACCGCCGTCAAAGTCTATCCAGTGTGGCTTTTTGTCTGCAAGCAGAGTGTTTGTCGATATTTTCACAGTCGGAACAACTGACGAAAGCGGCGTGCCTCTGCCCGTTGTAAAGAGTATCATATGCGCCCCCGATGCCGCGAGATTGGTCACCGCAACCATGTCGTTTCCGGGGCCGTTTACAAGATAAAGTCCACCGTCACCGCACGGAAGTTCACCGTAATCAAGCGCACCGAGTAGCATTACCTTGCCTGCCTTTTGTACGCATCCAAGCGACTTTTCTTCAAGCGTCGTTATACCGCCCTCAATGTTTCCGGGGGACGGATTATCGGCAATTCCCTCTCCGTGGTCAATGAAGTAACGCCGGAAGCCACGTATCATTTCGGCAGTTTTTTCAAAAACGTCACTGTCCTTGCTGTGTGATAGCAAAAGCTGCTCCGCGCCGAACACCTCGGGAATTTCGGTCATGAGCACCGTTCCGCCGAAGCTTACGTGACGCTCCATCGCACGTCCGACAAGCGGATTTGCCGTGATACCGCTGTAACCGTCGCTTCCACCGCACTTGACCGCAATACGCAGCTTCGATAATGGCACACTCACGCGAACATCCTTTGCCATTATCGCTTTAAGCTCGTCAAGAATGGCGCATCCCTCGGCAATTTCGTCATTACAGTCCTGAATATTCAGAAAACGCACACGCTCCGCATCATATTCGCCGAGCACCTCTTTCATAAGCTCAATACCGTTGTTTTCGCATCCAAGTCCGAGAACAAGCACACCGCCTGCGTTCGGATGACGAATGAGTCCGCAGAGTATCTTTTGTGTCGTAAGAAGATCGCCGCCGAGCTGTGAACAGCCGTACGGATGTGTCAGTGCTTTTCCGTCGCACATTTCGGCAAGCTTCTTTGCAGTATCGTTTATACAGCCGACCGTCGGAATTACAAAAAGCTCGTTTCGTATGCCAACGTCACCGTTTCGTCTTTTGTAGGCGAGGAATGTTCCCTCATTGGTTCCCATAGGAACAGTCGGAAGCGGTGTGTATGTCCAGTCACCCTCGCCGGAAAGGTTCGATTTAAGATTATCCGGCGACACCTTTTCTCCGATTGCAATATCATTTGTCGCATGACCGATCGGGAAACCGTATTTGATAACATTCTCACCTGCGGCAATGGCAGAGAGCGCATATTTCTGTCCGTCGGCGCGAACCTCGACATTATCAGACGGATGTATTTGCATATTTTTCAACCTCCTCGGCAAACTCGGAGAGATCACATCCCCAAAGCTCGGTATTTGCAAGAATTTCGGCGGTTGTATGCTCTTTTATGTAAGAAATAATCTTTGCGTCATCCGTCGGCGTACCTATTCGGTAGAAGCGAAGCAGCATACCAAACGAGAACAACAGATGCTCGGGCGCCTTACCGAATTTTTCGCGATATTCGAGAATCGACGGAAGCACGCGAACACGGAACTTGCTAACCGAATTGAGCGAGATTGAAGCACAAAGATGATGTATATGCGGATTTGCGAAGCGCGTAAGCACAGCCTCGGCATAAGAATTTTTCTCCTCATCGGACATATCGAGCGATGCCTTTATCTCATCAAGACAATCGCGCAAATGACGGCTCATAACCTCATCGTCAAGACAGTCCTTGACCGTTTCAAGTCCGCGCAGCATCGCATACGGTATCATCGAGGTATGTGCGCCGTTGAGGATACGTACCTTGCGTGTACGGTAACGCTCAAGCGCATCGGGCGTTACGATCACATTAAGTCCTGCCGCACTGAAAGGAAGCTCCTTTTCAAGGTCGAAATCGGTTTCGATAACCCAAAGGTGAAACCATTCCGAGGTGTTGACCATATTATCCTCATAACCGAGACCGAGCTCCTCGCCCTTGGGATAACCCGTGTTTATGCGGTCAACGAGCGTATTGCAGAAAACATTCTCCGTCTCGATCCAATTTCGGAAAGCGTCACCGAGTTCCCATAGGTCAATATACTT
Organism: uncultured Lachnospiraceae bacterium; assembly: GCA_964430755.1. GTDB lineage: Bacteria > Bacillota > Clostridia > Oscillospirales > CAG-272 > Flemingiibacterium. The sequence continues at coordinate 43,632 of CAYSFT010000006.1, forward strand.
TAAAACAGTCGCCTTGAGATTGTCACCGTTTCTGTCGATAAGCTCACACGGGAGAATTATAAAGCCGCGAAGCCCGAGTTCAAAACGTCGCTTCAGGAGAAGTGTCAGCTTCGCGGGAAAGCTTGACGGCGGCGTGTCTGTCGGCTTGTCGGATGGAACAAAAGCAATACCTGCCTCTGTGGTGTTTGAAACGATAAAACGTGCATCGGGATTCTCGGAAAGTGCAAGATATGCACTGAAATCATCATACGGCTTCACGCAGTGGGAAATAACGTCAATAATAGTCTTTTCAACGCCGTCCGTGCCGCGGATTATGTGAGTGTACATACAGTTCTGTTCTGATAACTTGTCACAAAGTCCCTCTTTTATCGGCTGTACCACGGCAACACTTCCGCAAAACGCACCGCTATCATTAAGCTTCGCGAGCATCCAATCAACAAATCCGCGAAGGAAGCCGCCCTCGCCAAACTGTATAACACGAACGGGACGCTGTTTCTTTTCAAAATCTTTTATGCTTTTCATTTGTTTTCCTCCATAAAAGTTGTCTGCATCATGGATCGCCCAAAATGCAGACAGCACAATTTTATTTCCATTTAAATGAACTTGCAAGCAGAGTTACCCCGTCTGATGAGACACTGAGAAGACCTCCGTCAATCGTACCGATCCTATCGCTGTCATCGTCAAACATCAGCTTGCAGTCGCACGGTTTAAGCGCCGTCATAAACGGTATATGCCCTGCCATAACGGCAAGCTCACCCTCTATTCCGCGAACGTCGAGCTTAACAGCCTCGCCGTCAAACATATCCCCATCCGGGGTGGATATTTTAAGCTTGAATGTGTTCATAAGCGTCACCGTCAAGCATTTGCTTTCGCTTTTTCAACAGCCTCGTCGATACCGCCGACAAACAGGAATGCCGATTCGGGCAGGTCGTCATGCTTACCGTCGATAATCTCGGCAAAACCGCGTATCGTTTCGGAAAGCGGCACATATTTGCCTTCAAAGCCGTTGAACTTCTCGGCAACGGAGAACGGCTGCGACAGAAAACGCTGAATCTTACGTGCTCTTGCAACAAGCAGCTTGTCATCATCCGAAAGCTCGTCCATACCCATAATAGCGATAATATCCATCAGCTCCTTGTAGCGCTGAAGAATACGCTGCACCTCACGTGCCACACGGTAATGCTCCTCACCGAGCACCTCTGCCGAAAGAATACGGCTCGTTGATTCAAGCGGATCAACTGCGGGATAAATACCCTGCGATGCAATCGAACGCGAAAGAACCGTTGTCGCATCAAGATGTGCGAATGTGGTTGCCGGTGCCGGGTCAGTAAGGTCATCGGCAGGAACGTAAACTGCCTGAATCGATGTGATCGAGCCACGCTTTGTCGATGTGATACGTTCCTGAAGCGCACCCATTTCGGTTGCAAGCGTCGGCTGATAACCAACCGCAGACGGCATACGTCCGAGAAGTGCGGAAACCTCACTTCCTGCCTGGGTAAATCTGAAAATATTGTCGATAAACAGAAGCACATCCTGTCCCTCTGTGTCGCGGAAATATTCAGCCATTGTAAGTCCCGAAAGCGCAACTCTCATTCTCGCTCCGGGCGGCTCGTTCATCTGACCGTAAACGAGGGCTGTCTTGTCGATAACCTCAGACTGTATCATTTCATTGTAAAGGTCATTACCCTCACGTGTACGCTCGCCGACACCGGTGAACACGGAAAGACCGCCGTGCTCCTTTGCGATGTTGTTGATAAGCTCCATGATAAGAACCGTCTTACCAACTCCGGCACCGCCGAAAAGACCGATCTTACCGCCCTTTGAGAAAGGACAGATAAGGTCAATAACCTTGATACCGGTTTCAAGTATTTCAGTTGAGGTTGAAAGCTCCTCAAAATCCGGAGCCGGACGGTGAATATTCCATCTCTCAACTCCATCGGGATCGGGCTTATTGTCAACTGCGTTACCGAGGACATTGAAAATACGTCCCAGCGTTTCTTTACCAACGGGAACACTTATAGCGTGTCCGGTATCTGTAACGGTAACACCGCGCTGAAGTCCGTCCGTCGATGCCATAGCGATACAGCGTGCGGTATTGTCACCGATATGCTGTGCCACCTCAACGGTAAGTGTACGCTCACCGATCGGCATAGTCAGCGCATTATATATAGCCGGCAGTCCGCCTTCATCAAATCGCACGTCAACGACAGGTCCCATAACCTGCGCAACAATGCCGGTATGTGTGTTTGCCAAAGGTATCACTTCCTTTAATAATTATTGTTCACCTGCACCTGCAACGATCTCGGTGATCTCCTGCGTGATCGCGCCCTGACGTGCACGGTTATATTCAAGCTGCAGACTGTCGATCATTGCGCTTGCGTTCTTGCCTGCACTGTCCATCGCCATACGCCGTGCCGCCACCTCGGAGGCAAAGCTCTCGCGTATCGCTCCGACAAGCATTCCCGAAACATATTCGGGCATCACAGCATCAAGCACCGTCATTTCGTCCGGCTCAAATATCATGCCGGATGAACGAGCTTCCTCACTTTTCTCAAGCGGCAGAATCCACGTAACCTTCGCTTCCTGCGTCATCATTGACACATATTCGGTTGAAATAATGCCGAGCCTGTCATATTCTCCTGCCGCGAAATCGGAACAAAGCGACTTTGCCAAATTATACGCATCCATCGCGGTGTAACGCTCCGAAGAATTGATCTCGGCACCGTATCTCTCGCACGCACGCTTGCCTATCGGAATAAACTCGGCACCCTTGTAATTCGCCGCGAGACGAAAAACATTGGCGTTATATCCGCCGGCAAGTCCGCGGTCACCGGCAATGATTATGATACGTGTGCGCGATATATCCTCGCCGCGCGAGCTCATATACGGGCTTTTTGCACATTCGCCGCTGTATGACAGCTCATCAACAAATCCGCGAAGTGCCGCCGTATATTCACGTCCCTTTTTCATGGCATCGTTTGCACGGCGTATCTTCGAGGAGGCAACAAGTCCCATCGCCTTTGTTAAATGGAGCGTGGAATCAACGCTTTTTATCCTCGTTCGCAGGGCTTTAATATCTGCTCCCACGGTTAATTACCTCTTGCTTCGTTAAGGTCGGTGCGAAGACGGTTGAGCTCATTCAGTGCACCCTCAAGCTCGGCAATGTCCTCTTTCTCCCACGAACCCTTTTCAAGCCGTGCAAGCAGATCGTTATACTTCGCTTCAAGTAACTCATAAAGTGCACCCTCCCAAACGCTTACGTTCTTAACGGCAACATTATCAAGGAAGCCGTGAATAACCGCGTAAACAATCGCAACCTGACATCCGACACGTACAGGTGCATTTCTTCCCTGCTTCAAAACCTCAACGATACGTTCGCCAAGCGCGAGTCTTGCCTTAGTGTCAGCATCGAGGTCACTTCCGAACTGTGCGAACGATTTTAATTCAAGATACTGCGAATAAAGTAACTTTAACTCACCCGAAACCTTCTTCATCGGCTTTAACTGCGCCGAACCGCCAACTCGGCTGACCGAGATACCGGGGTTTATCGCAGGCATAACGCCTGAATGGAAAAGCTCGGTTTCAAGGAAGATCTGACCGTCCGTGATCGAAATTACGTTGGTCGGAATGTACGCCGAAACGTCACCTGCCTGGGTTTCGATAAGCGGAAGTGCAGTAATCGAGCCTCCGCCGTATTCGGGAGCGACACACGCCGCACGCTCAAGCAGTCTTGAGTGGAGATAGAATACGTCACCGGGATACGCTTCTCTGCCCGGAGGACGGCGGATGAGCAGTGACAGTGCACGGTATGCAACCGCGTGCTTTGATAAATCGTCATAAATGATAAGCACGTCCTTGCCCTGCTCACGGAAATATTCCGCCATAGCACAACCCGAATAAGGTGCGATATACTGAAGCGGTGCACTCTCCGAAGCGGACGCCGCAACGATGATGGTATAATCCATCGCACCGTGACGTGTCAGCTCGTTTGCGATCTGCACAACGGATGTGTTCTTCTGACCGATCGCAACATAGATACAGAGAACATTCTGTCCTCTCTGATTGATAATAGTGTCAATGGCGATCTCGGTTTTACCCGTCTGACGGTCACCGATTATAAGCTCACGCTGACCTCTGCCAATCGGTATCATCGAGTCGATAGCCTTAATACCTGTCTGAAGCGGCACGGATACGCTCTTGCGTTCAATAATACCCGGAGCTTCCGATTCAATCGGGCGTGTTGCCGTGTATTCAATAGCACCCTTGCCGTCAATCGGCTGACCGAGCGCATCAACGACTCGTCCGAGCATTGCTTCACCAACCGGCACGGAAAGTACGCGTCCGGTACGCTGTACGGTCGAGCCCTCTCTGATATTGTTTTCGTTCGAGAGAAGTGCAACCGAAACGGTTTCATTTTCAAGATTCTGCGCCATACCGAAGCTGCCGTCGTCAAATTCGAGCAGCTCGTTTGCCATACAGTTTTTAAGTCCGTACACGCGAGCGATACCGTCACCAACCAGCACAACACTGCCGGTTTCGGTCATCTCGATGCGCGACTTATAATTTTTTATCTGATCTTTAATTATATTTCCGATCTCATCGGGACGAAGATTCATTGTTAATATTCCTTTCTATGAGAATATTCAGTTTTCGATAGCGCCCTTAAGCTCGGCAAGCTTTGTTTTTAAACTGCCGTCCATAATATTTCCGTCAACTCTTATAACAACGCCGCCGAGAATACTCTCGTCAACACTGCACACAAGCTCAACACGGCGTGAAAGCTTTGCTTCAAGCTTGCTTTTAAGAGCTTCCTTTTCGGCATCGGTAAGAGTAATGGCACTTGTAACATTCGCCGTGGTAATACCGTCTGCGGCTTCGTAAAGCTTTAAATATTCGTCGATACATTCACAAAGCTCACGTATGTGCCCTCTCTCGCATATCAGCTTCACAAACGACACCGCATATTCGTGCATCGCCTCACCGAACGCCTTGTCTATAACCTCACAGCGCTCGTCAAGCGGTATATTCGGAGAAGCTAAAAGATCAATATATTCGGGATATTCGCCTGCGAGCGACTTAATCGTCTTAAGGGAATCGGCAACCTCGCGTTTAACATTTTCCTCTGCGGCAAGCGTGAAAAGAGCAGCCGCGTATTCTTCACTCACACGTGTCATTTCGCGTCACCGATCTCTTCTATAAACGAATCAATAAGCTCATGGTGAGTGTCAGCGTTAACTTCCTTGCCGATAAGCTTTTCCGCAAGAAGCGTTGAAACATCCGCGATCTCACGCTTAATGTCGGCTTCTGCCTTTTTCTTATCAAGCATGACTTGTGCCTCTGCCGCTTTAATAATACCGTCAGCACGGGCGTTTGCCTCAGCAATGATGCGCTCACCGTGACGCTTTGCCTCATCAGCCGCACTCTTTCGCATTTCACTTGCTTCATGCTCGGCTGACGAGAGCTTTTCTTCATATTCCGCTTTACTTGCAAGTGCTGTACGCTTTGCCTCATCTGCGGCGGCATAGTCACCGTTTATCTCGGCGCGACGCTTTTCAAGAACCTGCGTCACCGGCTTATAGAGAAACTTCTTCATGAGAAGAAACAGTATCAGCAGGTTTGCAAGCGAGATCAATATATTCCAAAAATTGATCGAAATAATATCAAGCGATTGCATAATAATCACCTTTTAGAGAGTTTTAGCCCATTCCATCGCACTCTTGAGAATACCAACCATCGTGTTGGGAGCAACAAATATGAGAAGGATTGCAATAACCAGCGAATAAATACCTGTTGTTTCCGCAATAGCACAACCCATGATCATAGTCGAGGTTACCGATCCCTTAGATTCAGGCTGACGTCCGATAGCTTCACAAGCCTTGGAAACAGCATTACCTTCACCAATACCGGGACCGATAGCACCAATACCCATACAAATACCTGCGCCGAGTGCGCACGCTCCTAAAATCAAACCAATCGCGAGTTCCATAATAAATATACCTCCAAAAATTTTATATCTTTTTAAATTTTAACTTAAATTATTTTCCTGCGGCAAGCTTTGCCTTTTTTCGCTGCATTCTCTTTTCGTATTCGTCTGCAGGAAATGCGCCCGAAATATTCAGCATGGTGAGCATCGCAAAGATGTAAGCCTGCATACATCCGCTGAATATATCGAAATAGATCGACAATATCGCCGGCAAACCAACCCGAAGCAGCGGAATGTCACCGAGGATTCCCGGAAGCCATCCGAGAACAAGCGATGACAAATTCTGAAGCGCAAATGCAATCAGCACCGCAATAACCGAGCCCGAAAGCACGTTTCCGTAATGACGGAAAGCCATTGAAACGGGAGTTGCCACCTCGCCGAGTATATTAAGCGGAGTCATAACAAATATCGGCTCCGTGAAGCCTTTAAGGTAACCGAGAAGTCCGCCCTTGAGCTTATAGTATGTGATAAGGATAAACACAAGTATCGCCCATCCGGCAACGATGTTGATATCAGATGTCGGCGGATAAAGTCCGAACAAAGTTAAAAGGCTTGAGAGCGCGGATATCGCAAGTATCGCTCCGATGAACGGCGCATAACCCGAGAAAAATTCACCCATAGAGCCGTCAACAAGTCCCTGCGTTTTTTCGACGATCCATTCAGCCAGATGCTGACGTGTGCTCGGCTCTCTGACCGAAAGTCCATGCGTCAGATAAAGGCACAAGCCAAGCACCGAAATTATAACAAACACGGAATTAACCTGCGCCTCGGTTATCTGCAAAGGCTGAATCGGCATCGGGAGCGTGAAATATATCATCGCACCTGTGATCTCGATACCCTCACTTGCAGGTTTTAAGAGAATATTAAGAACCATTCCGCAAATAATCGGCAACACCATCATCAAAATATAGACGATATCGAGCACGCGAAAGCGCAGATCTTTTTCTTTATTCATTAAGGATTTTCACCATCCTTTCCCGCCATCTGCTTATTGAAAAGCGGACGGAGCATAATAGCGATACGCGGAAAGAGCAACGGAATAATCACTGCAATCACGTTGAAGCTGCCGACAAGATAACCAATCGCCGCAACTGCAAGCTGCATAAACCAGCGAAGACTCTGCGAAAGCTTCACAAGATTACGTGCCTCTTTTTCTTCTTTTCCGAGAGCCGCTTGAACGGTAAGTCCCATAAGAAAGAAATTAAGTACCGCGCAGAGTCCACCAAGCAGATTGCCAAAAAGAACAGTATAGTCCCACCATCCTCCGATAAGGAATACCGCCTCCATAACCGCGGAAAAGATAATAACCCAAACGGCGATATAAACTGTTTCGCGCCGTACAGTCGGATCAATTTTCGTATTATTTTTCAGAAGCGACACCTCTTTTCAAGCGTATAAATATACAGTAGCATACTAAATTACAGTATATCATAAATTTTCCATGTACGCAAGTGTTTATACAATTTTTTTACAAAAATAACAATCATATTTTATGAGATTGCGAAGAATGGAGAAAAAAGCTTGACAAATCGGTTTGCAGTATGGTATCATTGAACTAACAAAATAGCTTTACGGAGATGTTATTATGAAGACAAAATTTTTAAGTGTTTTAGTGCTTGTAACGGTTATACTGTCGCTTTTTGCTTCCTGCTCCGGCGGCAAAGTCAGCGAAAAGGAAGACACTGCAATACGAGCTGCGTTTGACGAGGCTTACACGGTTGCAACCTTGTTTTCCGGTTACGCCGCAAACGTATATGCAGACGGAAGCATCGAGGTGGAATATGACAGCGACTACTCACCGACTTTGCAGTATGACCGCTTTTCGCTTTGCGGTACGATGACCGAGCTTGCTGAGATGGTTGATATCTATTTTGTTCCGGAAATCGGCGAGAAGCTTATGGCAACTGAGGTAAGACCGAATGCACCGCTTTATCTCGAAAAGGACGGTGTGCTTTACCGCTTTGGCGGATTTGCTTCACTTTATGCCGTTGATACGGAATATATCGAGGTCGTTTCCGTCACCAAAGACGGAGAAACATTTACGGTTTCCGTTAAAGCCGAATACCCCGATTTTTACGGCGAGGAGCTTGCGACCGTGACACATGATTACACCTGTAAGCTTGTTGACGGCACATATAAATTCACCGGCGAATTTCCGTTGCTTGCCGATATCGCCATTGACGAAATGCTCGATGACCGTATGCTGCTCCCTCTCGGTTAAGCAGAATGTAAACAATTTGTAACTATATGAATACCGTCCTTGAACTTAGCGTTTGAGGGCGGTATAATATTTAGGTACCTTATAAAAAGGAGCTGATAAAAATTTTCACAGATACAGAGCTTATGAAGCGTATGCGCTTTTGCGGTCATATCCTCTATCACAGATATCCGCTTAATATGTCGCAGAACCGTATTTTGCTGATACTTAACAAAGAGGGCGCAATGAAGCAGCGCGAGCTTATGGAACGAATGAATATTCAGGCAGGAAGCCTTTCCGAGATAATCGCCAAGGTTGAAGCAGGCGGTTTCATTGAACGTGTACGCTCGGAGGGAGACAAGCGCAATTATGAACTGTCACTCACCGAAGCAGGACGCGAACGAGCCGAGATATTTGAGCGTGAACGTGACGAGATGGCTCGTGAGCTTTTTGGCGTGCTCGACGATGATAAAAAGGAACAGCTTTACGATATCCTCGGCGTACTGCTTGAAAAATGGACTGAGGGCATGGAATGCTGCTGTTCACACAGGAAAAAGGAGAAAAAACCTGATGCTTAAAAAGTTTTTCTCATACTATAAGCCACATATCGGCATCTTCACGCTTGATATGCTGGCATCGCTCGTTGTTGCGCTCATCGGTATACTTTACCCAATAGTTACACGCACGATGCTCAATGATTTCATACCGAATCAGAATTATCGAATGATAGTAATTTTCGGTCTGTCGCTTTTGCTTTTATACGTTGTCCGTATGCTGCTTAACTATTTTATACAGTATTACGGTCACGTTATGGGTGTTCGAATGCAGGCGCAGATGCGCTCGGAGATGTTCGCTCACCTTGAAAAGCTCCCGTACAGCTATTACGATAACCATGAAACCGGAAAGATTATGTCGCGAATGACGAGCGACTTAATGGAAATAAGCGAGCTTGCGCATCACGGTCCCGAAAATATACTTATTTCGAGCGTTTCTGTTATCACGGCGTTTATTTATCTTTCGACTATCAATATCTGGCTGACGCTGATCATTTTCGCGGCAGTTCCGTTTCTTCTTGTAATCGCGACGATGCTTCGCGGCAAGATGCGTGCGGCGTTTTTAGAGAGCCGTCAGTCGGTTGCCGTTATCAATGCTTCGCTCGAAAGCTCGATATCGGGTATACGTGTCACCAAAGCGTTCACTAACGCAGAGCGCGAGCAGGAGAAATTTGAAGAGGGTAACGGTGAATTTGTCGAGGCGCGCCGCAAGGCATACAAGGCGATGGGACAGTTTCATTCGTCAACGTCTTTTATAACCGATATTTTCAATGTTATCGTACTTATCGCAGGTGGTCTGTTTCTTTATGCAGGAAAAATACAGTTTGCGGACTATACGACATTTATGGTGTCCGTCGGCGTATTCATAACTCCTGTTATGACGATGATAAACTTTATGGAGCAGTATCAGAACGGTATTACCGGCTTCGAGCGATTCCTTGAGATAATCAATGCCGAGCCGGAAACCGATGCACCCGGCGCGGTTGATATCGGACGTGCAGAGGGTAAAATCGAATTTAAAAATGTCACGTACGCATACGACGGCGAGCATGATGTTCTTCATAACGTAAGCCTTTCCATCGAAAAAGGAAAGACGTTTGCACTCGTAGGCCCGTCCGGCGGCGGAAAAACGACGATCTGCCATCTTATACCGCATTTTTACGATATTGAATCGGGTGAGATACTCATCGACGGACGTGACATACACGAAATCACCGCAGAGTCACTTCGCCGCAACATCGGAATCGTACAGCAGGACATTTACCTTTTCAATGCGTCGATACGCGAAAACATCCTCTACGGCAGACTTGATGCAACCGAGGACGAGGTTATCGAGGCAGCAAAACGCGCTAACATACACGAATGGATAACGACGCTTGACGAAGGCTACGAAACGATCATCGGCGAGCGCGGAGTGCGTCTTTCGGGCGGACAGAAACAGCGTTTGTCAATTGCACGTGTGTTCTTAAAGAACCCGGCGATACTCATCCTTGACGAAGCGACAAGTGCGCTTGACAACACGACCGAGATCATGATCCAGCAAGCACTCGACGAGCTTTGCCGCGGACGCACGACCATCGTTGTCGCGCACAGACTTTCGACCATCAAAAATGCCGATGAGATCGCAGTTATTTCCGAGGGCGAGATCATTGAGCAGGGAACTCACGATGAGCTTGTTGCGCGCGGCGGTATGTACGCAAAACTCCACTCGGGACAGTTCAGAGAGAAGATATAAAAATTACAGCTGTCGCAAGCATAATTACGGCAGCTGTTTTTATTATGAGGATTGGAGATATAGTTAAAATAATGGTTGAAGGTCTGTTGTGAGGATGTCTACGATAGGAATCTTTTTCACACCAGCAGAAATATGAACATATATAACACTGTCGCTTAGCTCATGTGCAACATATGAAACATTTGTGTCTTCGGGCACAATATATTCTTTGTTTGCCGTTTTTCCCGACTTATCATAAACTTCTATGTTGAAAACTTTGTTATCGTGGATATTCGGATGTTCAAGAAGTGCATAAACTCCATTTTCATACTTTACTGATTTTACAAAACCTTGTGTTTCGATTGGCTCAAAACAGAATTTGCCGGTTTCATCGAGGATGGTGAAATAATATCTGTTGCCTACTTCGCTGTCACTCACTGTGAAAAGCAGTCCGGCGGTTCCGTCGGCATATCCGGTATAACCTAAAGCATTAACTGATTGAATTTTTGCGGTTTCTTTGTATTCGCTTAAATCGACAATCGGTGTAACTATCGGATCACGCTCATCGGAAAAAAGTTTTTCAAGATAATCAAAAATATAATATTCTTCTTCGTTATTTGCAGTTTCATAATTATATTTGTATGCATCTATCCAAAAATCAGATTTGTTTTTTAATATCAGTTTGGATTGCAATTTCGAAATATCATCGTATATTGTTCCGGTTCTTAAATCAATGTAGTTATCTTTAAAATCAGAAAACAGGTAACCATCGTAATAATTTGAATTTCCGTAATTTATATACTTATCATATAAATCCTCAGAAAAATCTACGATTTTTTCAAGTTCAGCGTTAAAAATCGCAAGCTCATCAACAGAGCCATTAAAAGATGTTGTCGTTTTCTTGGTAAATATATATCCGTCCTTAAACGCCTTAATGGCATTATCATCGAAAATGAAACTGTCGGCATCAAGATCTTCGGCAGTAATTATTTTACCTGTTTTGTCGCATAATTTATATTCACGTTGCTGGTCTATATATGTATCCAAAACGGCAAGCCCATTATGAAAACCGCACGGCACAGCAATGCTTGAGCCAATATTTCCTACTTCTACCTCAAATACAATATTTCCGGATTTATCAATGCAAGCCATAGCTGTTGTTTCCGGATCGTTTATCTGTACAAACATTAACCCCTCATTATATCCTGTCCCAATATCAGTAATGATATAATTACCCTTTTCTTTGCTGATAGTGACATCATCCCCGGTGTTGTCATAGTTCGCATTATCTATTTGCGTATCCGTGTTGACGTCGATTCTGTCATGTGAACTACCACAAGCGGCGAGCGCAATTAGCATAGTGGCTGCAAGCGCAAGTGTCAGAATTTTTTTCATTAATCTGTTCCTCCGATATAAATAAGTTTAATAAAATAAAAAAGTGCGCCCACCGAAGCAAGCGCACAAAAAACGCAAACCCCGATAGTCGCCAAACTAACTTCATATGAATCGGGAATAACCACAATTACATCATAGGGAATTTGCATTTTTATCAAATTCATGTTAATGTAATTATGGCAAAAAAAGGCATAATCATTCCGTAAAAAGAAAAATATCCCCTTGCATTACATATATTAAGTTAGTTTGGCAATTTGATTATATCACAAAACCTAAAAATTGTCAACAATTATTTTCCAATCCCACTGACTTGACAATATGAATTCAAAATGATATAATTTACACATCACCTGATCATACGAAGGGAGAAGAATCACAGTGAGACAATGCAATCAAAATCTGCGCGGCATTGCAGACGCATCTGCTCTGAAGCAATCGGTTATACCGGTGTTCGTCTGCGATGACGAGCTGCTTGTTGCATCAAAAAGCATCGGCGCGAAAAAGCAATTCAGCCGTCCTGCAGTTAACGGTAATATTGCAAACTATATATCGGATAAGGCGGCTGCGAGAATATCCGGAAATGACACTGCACCCTTCGCCGCACCGTTTAACCTGAATCATAATCACTCATACGCAGTAATAACAAAAGGCGTGGTGAACGGCGAAAATTACCGTGCACTGGTCATCGAGCCGCAGATCGTATTTTTGCGAACGCATGATGCTTGGTATATAAACTCTGCGTTTGAGAACCTCGCCAAAACAGTTGATTCCCTCTTAAAGAGCGAGAGCATTCCGGTAACAAGGCTTGAGCTATGCTGTCTTCGTATATCACGGCTGTGTGCTTTTTCAAATCAGGCGACAATGACCCTCAGAACTGACATTTCGCAAAGCCTGTTTGATATCATGGAAGCCTGCACCGAAAAATTGATAACTATGGGCGCTCACGCAGATTTTCACATAGAGCGGCATGGACTGTTCATAACCTCATACAGCAGCAAACACATATATATCCTGACCTCTGCCATTCTCGTTGCGGCAATTCCCGTATCACACGACGGAAATGTTGAGATATACCTGGATGTCGACCGAAAAAATGACCTCGTAAAAGTCAGACACACAATCGTTCTCGCAGAAAATTACCGTGAGAAAATCAGTAGCATCGACGACTTCATAAAGCTCGTTCCGCATCTGAGTCTCGAGCTTGCCGCGCTTAAAGATATGACCGCGCAGTGTCACATCGTTTTCGACTGTTACAGCGAAGACGACAGTCTCACAGTATTTTACGAGATAAGTGCAGTAAGCACAACCGAATGTCTCTTGAAGGCACCCATTGATGAGGGCAGCGAAGCCATCTATCTCGAGCGTCTTTTCGATTATTTATACAGTATGTCCGAGCTCGACGAAGCCAACTGACCCGAATAAAAGATCACACGGCAAAAATAGTCAAGCCGTGTGATTTATTATTTAAACACCGTTTATCGAAATGCCTCCCCAAGCAGAGTGCCGAGCGAATTGCACGATTCAAGGAAAGCGCATATCTTATCGAGATTGTCGGTGTCGTATTCAATCTCTTTAGAATAGTCTTTTGCAGACAAAAGAAGCTCACCGCCCATAGCCGCAATCATTACAATCGACGCCGCGGCAAATTTAAGACATAACTCTTTGCCAAGCTCAAAATAATAACGAAAAACAAAATAAGCCGCCAGATTTTTAAAGCGTGCATCCGAAGTGCTGACAGGACACGCAGAAAAGCGGTTCGGGAAATTACTGTCAAGCACATTGGCAGATGAGTAAAGCTCGCGAAGCATAGGATAAAGCTCCGAATCATATGAGCCCTCGCCGAGCAACTTCGCAAAACGCTCTCCAAGCGCGCCACCGCCATTCACAATACAGTCGATAATACGCATCTGCTCTTCAAGTGCATCTCTTTCTGCCTCAGTCAGCTCATATCCGTCATCCTCACGGATAAATTCAATCGGTGAATCAAGCCAGAGTCTCGCCGCCTCGGGACAGCAAAAACCAACGCCGACCTCACATAAATTCTCATCCGTCACATAAAACCTCGGGTGCTCGCGACAGATATCACAAAGCGAATCCTCACCAAACTTTATTATAAGCTCGCAAAGGTTATCACCGCGCAAAAACGGGCACCGCTCTCCCTCGCGGCAAAGAAGTATTCCCTCCTTGGAAACGCTTAACCTATCGCGTACATATTCGCCGTCGCAGCCGTCAAGCTCGGCATAATAATCAGCCGTGTCCTCGTCAACATATATCTCCCAGCCTGCACAACACGTGTCAGTACATTCGCCGGCTGTACACTTAAAGTCATCAAAAAATTTCGGTTTGACCGTCATCGGAGTCACTCCCCTCTTTGTGTCATAAATCTATTATACTATAAGCTGACGGTAAAATCAATATGTGAAGTTAAACTTTCGCCTCACCGGTAAGCCGGCATACCAACTTAACGCTTTTATATGCCAAAATATCGCCGCACGACTTGACATTGACACATTTTTACAGTATAATATATATTGTATATCTATTATAGAGGGAGAAAAGCCTCATCTGTGAGGCAGGAAGAGAATATGATAATTGTTAAAACCCATCCGCTCAATAAATTCGAAGACGAAAAATTCACCCTTGCTGTCATCGCGGCACGCCATAAGGATAAGCTTGTTTTTGTTCGCAGACGCAGCTTCACCACGTGGGAAATGCCCGGCGGTCACAGAGAGGGCGATGAATCTATACTCGACACGGCAAAGCGTGAGCTTTATGAGGAAACAGGTGCATCAATGTACCGCATCGTTCCCGTTTGTGCATATACTGTCGACGAGGATGGTTATGATAAATTATACGGTGTGCTTTTTGTTGCCGATATTTTCAAGTTCGGTAATCTTCCCGAATCGGAGATCGGCGAGGTTCGTATGTTTGACGAGGTGCCGAATGAACTTACCTTCCCGAAGATTCAGGCAAAGCTGTCCGTAATCTCCCTGCCGCATGAACTTTGCGGAGGTATGGGTAAGGATATCTCAATCCGCCGTGCACAGCATATTGACATCGCAGATCTTTGCGATCTGTACCGTCCCGTTTTCGTCAGCACGGGTGACGAGGATACCGATGAGATCATAAAAATCGAGCAGGAATTCCGTATGCGTACAGCCGAGCATTTGCTTCGTACAACCATCGAAAAGCCGAATCGTCACGTCTTTATCGCATATGACGGTATACGTCCGGTCGGTGCCTGCGAGATAAGACTCCTCTCAAAAACGCATGACACAAATTATGACGGCGCCGAAATCGAAAAGCTCACCATAAGAGAAACACACCGCCGCTCGGGAATCGGACGCCATTTAACCGACTGTGCCGTTGAATATCTTAAGGGCATAGGCTGCACATATGCTGTCGTGTGGATTCCGTCCGCCGATGAGCAGCTTTGCAAGATGACCGAAGCACAGGGCTTCGCTTTTGACGGTACACGTGAAATGACCGATACGGGAAGCAGACTGCGTTACCGCAAGTCATTCGAAGATTGATAATTCGCCATTATGGAAATAAAGACACGCCGCATGGCACGCGACAATTGGCAGCGTATTCTTGAGAGAGAGTACACTCACGCACCGTTTTCCTCAGATGGCTTCTCAGGCGAGATTTCACTTCTTCATTTCAAAAGGGTTAAAGAGCCGCTTGACGTGACGCTCGCAGGCAAAATCATACGAATCGTTGACGACGGCTACTATTGGCTGCAGATCGCGCCGAGAAACGAAAACTGGTGGATAACCGCCGCATTTGACGAAAATAAAAAAGCCGTTCAGTATTACATTGATGTCACGCTTGAAAATACAATAGACGGCGGCGAATCGTATTTCCGTGACCTCTTTTTGGATGTGATCTTCGCGCCTAACGGTGTACCTTATCTGTTTGATGAGGACGAGCTTGATGAGGCACTCGAAAAAGGTGTCGTCACAGAAGAACAGCACAAATTCTCACACAGCGTTGCCGCTCGACTGATGGCTGCGTTTCCGACGAAAATAACCAAGCTTGAGCAATTTTGTCTTGAGGCTCTGCGGCAGCTGTCAATCTAACGGCTGTCGTTTTTCATCTCAAAACCTAAGTATAAAGGACTGATTCAATGAACAGTGACAATCAAAAAAAGCCACGCCGTCTATTGCGGCGCGCAAAACGAAACCTGCCCCAAAACAAACATTTGTCCGCAACACAGGTAATTTTAATCGGCTTTATTCTCTTAATTTTACTCGGAACACTGCTTTTAATGCTGCCGATCTCCTCTCGTGACGGAACACCAACTTCCCTGCGCTCCTCGCTTTTCACGGCAACAAGCGCAACCTGTGTGACGGGACTTATCGTTGAAGATACAGGTACACATTGGAGTACATTCGGACAGATCGTTATTATCACCCTGATACAAATCGGCGGACTCGGATTCATGACCATGGCGGTTATGATGTCGATATTCATAAAACGGCAGATAACGCCGCGTGAACGTCTGCTTGTTGCACAGTCGCTCGGACTTACGGGCGTCGGCGGTACAGTGAAATTGGTGCGCCGCATACTCATCGGCACGTTCACCGTCGAGGGAATCGGCGCAGTAGTGCTCGCAACGCAGTTTGTCCCGATATTCGGATGGGTAAAAGGCATATATTACGGTATCTTTCATTCAATCTCGTCATTCTGTAACGCCGGCTTCGATATCCTCGACGGTACTGCAGGATACGGCGGAAACTTCTCCAGTATGACCTCTTTGAGAGGTAATCCCATAATAACGGTAACGCTCATGCTGCTTATTATAATAGGCGGTATCGGCTTCATCGTTTGGGATGACATCGTGAATTTCATCAAGGAAAGAAAACGCATTTCCGTGTATACACGTCTGATTCTCTCGGTAAGCGTGATACTGATTTTCGGCGGCGCACTTATGATTGCCGTTTTCGAATGGAATAACCCCGAAACGATCGGAAATATGTCCCTCGCAGATAAAATACTTCAGTGCCTTTTCCAGTCTGTAACGACACGAACCGCCGGAATTGACATGATAAATAACGGCGCAATGACCGAATCCTCAAAGCTCGTTTCAATGCTTTTGATGTTCATCGGCGGCGCAAGCGGTTCAACAGCCGGCGGAATCAAGGTTGGAACATTCAGCGTTGTACTTTTTGCGGTGATCGCATTTGCAAAGGGCGAAAAGGACCTTGTCATACGCCATCGCCGTGTACCGCATGAAACGGTAGTACGCGCACTGACCGTCATCGGCATCGACCTTTTAGCAGTTTTAACAGCAACATTCATAATAACAGGAACAAGCGGAGCCGGCGTCATTGACGCACTTTACGAAGCCTTTTCAGGTATCGCAACCGTTGGACTCTCATTGTCATTAACCCCGACGCTTTCTCTTGCAGGACATATCGCTGTTATACTTCTGATGTTCTTCGGAAGAGTCGGCGTGCTCACTATAACCTATTCAATACTTTTAAAGCAGGCAAAGAAAAACAGCCTTGTAACCTATCCCGAAATCAATATGATGATCGGTTGACACGGAAAGGATGATATTAAAATGAAAAAGAATAACAAGCGCAGCTTCTGTATAATCGGACTCGGCCGCTTCGGTCAGACTCTTGCAGTGAATTTAGCGAAAACAGGACACCAGGTGCTCGCTATCGACATTGACGAAACAGTGATCAACGTTATCGGCGACACGGTCACAAACGCAGTCGTCGGCGATCCGACAAACGAAGCGGTACTTCATGCCGCAGGCGTCACCGATTACGACTGCGCGATAGTCGCAACAGCGGAAAATATCAACGACAGCATCTTAACGACTATTCTCTTAAAGGAAATGGGCGTAGGTCAGGTCGTGGCACGTGCAGGCAGTGAACAGCATGAGCGCGTACTTGAAAAGATCGGCGCAGACATGGTCGTTTACCCCGAGCGTGACATGGGCGAAAAGCTCGTGCATATCCTCGACCGCAATAACGTGCTCGAATACATCGAGTTCTCGGACACACATTCGATTGTGGAGGTGGCAGTCCCCTCCGAGTGGGTTGGAAAATCGCTCATCGAGCTTAATGTCCGCCGTCACTTTGGCGTGACAGTCCTTGCGGTTGGTGATGAGGGCGGCATGACAAACATCTCGCCCGATCCTGCAAGAAAGTTTGTTGAAACAGACACGGTCGCGCTCCTCGGTGAAAACAAGGCGATTGATAAGTTGACAAAGTGAATAAGGTACAAAAAAGTCCGATGCGTAAACATCGGATTTCGTTTTTATGTAGGGATAAATAACTTACCGTTTTTGTGTTAAACTCAAGCCCTGTAGTTTTTTCAGTGAAATATTCGCCTTGCGCCGAATGTAAAATATCTCGCTTCGCTCGATGTGAAATAAAATGTGCCCACGTTCGC
>CAYSFT010000007.1:0-61509 GCA_964430755.1 uncultured Lachnospiraceae bacterium
TTGCCTGCGCTCGATTCGCGCTCAACTCCGCCTTACGGCTCCGGATTCGCTTTGTCAGCTGTGACCGTTTGTCCGCCGCCAGCTTCGCCGGCGGCTCTGTGACTTCATTGCTTTTGGCGGCTCAGAGTTACTCAAAGCCTTCCCTTGGGGGAAGGTGTCGAACGCAGTGAGACGGATGAGGGCAGCTCCTTTGGTTTTATCCCATACTTCGTATGATATTGATTATCGAAGTTCCGTATTTTTGTACTCTTTCTTCGCTGATTCCGCGGATGGTTAAAAGCTCGGTTGCGTTCGTCGGACGCACCTCGCATATCTCACGCAGTGTCATATCCGTGAATATTACATATGCCGGTACACCGCGGCGGTCTGCTGTGTCGCGGCGGAATGCACGTAGTCTCTCGTAAAGCTCGCGGTCGATATTCTTCGGCAGCGGGATATCGCCGGGACGTCTTGCACCCTTTTTCTTCGGTGACTGTGCTTTTTTAACTTTAAGTGTCAGGCGTTTACCGGTGGCAAGGAAACGGTCGAGCGACGTGTCAATTGAGAGGGTTGGATACTGTCCTTCACTGCGGATGAGCAGTCCCGATTCGATCATACGCGAGATCACGTCGCGGATTATAACAGTTGAGGTGTCGGAAAGTATGCCGAAACAACGCTCACGTGTATAGCCGAGTGCCGCCATTCTGCCGTTGTCGATTCCGTGAAGAAAATCCGTGATGAACGAAACGCCGTAACGCTCGCCTGTAACATCAACCGCCATACGAACGGCACGGACGATATCCGTAACATCCGTGACCTCATTTTCACCTCGGCAGGACGAGCATCTTCCGCACTGCTCGTTAGTCGGCGTCTCACCGAAATAACGCAGGATATAGCTTCGCAGACATTCGGTTGTTTTACAGTATGCGATCATATCTTCAAGCTTTTCATAGCGGCGTTTTTTCGCAAATTCACGCTCCTGTGCGTCAAGCTCATCATCCTCGTCGGTTCCGTTTTCGATGAGAAACTTTGCTGTGTGAATATCTGCCGCCGAGTAGAGCAGGATACAGTCAGCATCGCCACCGTCACGTCCCGCTCTGCCTGCCTCCTGATAATATGATTCCATCGAAAGCGGCATATTATAGTGAATGATAAACTCAACGTCCGGCTTATCGATGCCCATACCGAACGCGTTTGTTGCGACGATTATCGGCTTGCGATCTCTTATAAAATCATCCTGATTCTGTGCGCGCTCGGCATCGGTGAGTCCTGCGTGGTAGTATGTTATCGGGTAACCTGCCGCAAAGAGCTTTGAGTATATTTTCTCGACGTTTTTGCGTGTCATGGCGTAAATTATGCCCGATTTGTCCGGGTTATCGTCGAGATATGTGCGTATGTAATCAAGTCTTGCCGAGGTGTCGGTAACGCCGAAATAAAGGTTCGGACGGTCGAAGCCTGTTGTTATTTCATAGGGAGAAGAAAGGTCAAGCAGCTCGGAAATGTCACGTTTGACCTGCTCGGTTGCGGTTGCCGTGAACGCTGCGACGACGGGACGGCGAGTGAGATTTGAAACGAAATCGGCGATATGTGTATAGCTCGGACGGAAATCGTGTCCCCACTGGGAAACACAATGCGCCTCGTCAACCGCGACAAGCGAGATATTCATATCGGCAACAAGCTCGAGAAAGCCGTCAGTCATGAGTCGCTCGGGTGCGACATATATTATTTTGTATACGCCGAGGCGGACGTTATCGAGAGCCATTATATACTGGCGCGGTGTCAGTGAGCTGTTTAGATAAGCGGCACGGATGCCGTTCTGATTCAGTGCGCCGACCTGGTCCTTCATAAGTGAGATAAGCGGCGATATAACGAGTGTGATACCGTCGAGCATGAGCGCAGGTATCTGATAGCATATGGATTTTCCGGCACCCGTCGGCATGACTGCAAGTATGTCACGACCTGCTAAAATATTATCAATTATCGGCTCCTGTCCCTCGCGGAAAGAGTTGTAGCCGTAATATTTATGTAATATTGAATGTTTGTCCTGCATATTTTTCTCCCGATCTGTTCGTTAATTATATTATAACGCATATTTCTTTTTTTGGCAAGTGACTATACAAACAAAATTTTTTCGATTCTTTCGGTTTCGACAAATTTTACAGTGAGCCTCGGGGTATAATATAAACAAAATCAAGAAAAAGATTAAATGAGAGGTCAGAGTGTGATGGCAAAAAGTGAAGTAACAGGCGCAAAAAACGATCTTGCTCCTTTCTTTTTTCACCAGGGTACAAATTTTCGTGCATATGAATATCTGGGGTGTCACTGTGAGGTTTTGGACGGCGAATATATATACACATTCCGTGTTTGGGCGCCGAACGCCGAGGCGGTTGAGTTAGTCGGTGACTTTAATAACTGGGAACCGTCAGAGCCGATGGTGCGTATTACCGATATGGGAGTTTGGGAATATACGCTTCGCAGTAAACTTTCCCTTGACGGCGCCAACTACAAATACCGCATTACGGGAAAAAACGGCGTTCACTTAAAGGCTGATCCCTATGCGCGTTATTCGCAGACGCTCAAGGGTACTGCCTCAAGAATATACGAAGAAAAGCCGTTTGACTGGACGGATGCGCTCTGGCTTAAGCGGCGCAAAAAGACGGTCACGGGCGGCAGTGCATTTTTCGCTTCTCCGATGAATATTTATGAAATACACCTTGGCTCATGGAAAACCCGCGGCGGCAAGACAACGAAGGACGGCGAAAACTATCTTAACTACCGCGAGATCGCGGACGAGCTTGCGCCTTATCTCAAAGAGATGGGTTACACTCACGCGGAGCTTTTGCCGATTGCCGAGCATCCGTTTGACGGCTCATGGGGCTATCAGGTGTGCGGCTATTATTCGCCGAGCGCGAGGTTTGGAACTCCCGAGGATTTTCGCTATTTTGTCAATAAACTTCACTCTGTCGGAATCGGCGTCATTCTCGACTGGGTTCCTGCACATTTTCCCAAGGACGAACACGGACTCTATAATTTTGACGGTCAGCCGCTTTATGAGTATCAAGGCGTTGACAGAATGGAGCACAATGTCTGGGGTACTCGCTTTTTCGATGTGGCACGCAATGAGGTTGAATGCTTCCTCATTTCAAACGCGCTTTATTGGTTTCGTGAGTTTCACATCGACGGACTGCGTGTTGACGCGGTGGCATCAATGCTTTATCTCGATTTTGACCGCGAGCCGGGGCAGTGGATCCCGAACGAGTACGGTGAGAATAAAAACCTTGAAGCGATTGCGTTTTTCAGAAAGCTTAACACGGTCATCTTCGCGGAGTTTCCCGATATACTCATGATCGCGGAGGAGTCAACGGCGTGGCCGATGGTTACAAAGCCTGCACATGACGGCGGTCTCGGTTTCAATTTCAAATGGAACATGGGTTGGGCGAATGACACGTTTGACTATGTTTCGGGGGATCCGATTTTTCGCAAATATCACCACGACAAGCTGACCTTTCCGATGATGTACTCGCTTTCGGAAAACTATATTCTCCCTGTTTCTCACGACGAGGTGGTTCACGGAAAAAAGTCATTACTCGACAAAATGTTCGGCGATTACGGCATGAAATTTGCAGGTATGCGAGTTTTTCTTGCTTATCAAATGACTCATCCGGGCAAGAAGCTGACGTTTATGGGATGCGAATATGCGCCGTTCCGCGAATGGGATTACGAGAACGAGCTTGAATGGTTCATGCTTGACTATGAGGCTCACAGCAAGATGAAAGCCTACACCGCCGCGCTCAATAATTTTTATCTTTCCGAGAGGGCATTATGGGAGCTTGATTTCTCCTGGCGCGGATTTGAGTGGATATACCCCGACATGAACGAGCTTAACGTCATCGCTTACCGTCGCCGTGACATAAAGGGAAATGAGCTTATCGTGCTGCTTAATTTTTCGCCAGTTGACCGAGAGGGCTTCACGCTTGTGAATCTTGATCACGTGAGGTACACCGAGGTCTTTAATTCCGATGACATCAAATTCGGCGGTATGGGACGGCTGAATGACGGAGTGATTGAAACTGTCTCTGTTATCGAAGGTACACGTGAATTAAAGGTGATGCTTCCCGGACTTTCGGCGGTGATACTGAAACCTATGCCGCCCGTTCGCGCGGCGAAGTAATCTTTTAGAGCTCTCATATCCGGGAAGTGAGCCTAAAAAGCGGTCGCAAATCAAGCCTCCCTCTTTGAGGGAGGTGGCACGGCGAAGCCGTGACGGAAGGAGTCAATGTATGAATATTCAACTGTATATGCTTAAGTTAATGACATTGATACATCTATGGAGGTAGCTTTATGTATAATAAAAAAGAATGTGTTGCAATGCTGCTTGCCGGCGGTCAGGGAAGCAGACTCTACACGCTGACCGAGAAAACCGCGAAACCTGCGGTGGCGTTTGGAGGAAAATACCGCATTATCGACTTCACTCTTTCAAACTGCGTCAATTCGGGAATTGATACGGTTGGTGTGCTGACGCAGTATCAGCCGCTCGTGCTTAACGAGTACATCGGAAACGGTCAGCCGTGGGACCTTGACAGACTGACGGGCGGTGTTATGGTCCTTCCGCCATATCAGGGTAAGATCTCTGCGGATTGGTATCGCGGTACGGCGAATGCGATATATCAGAATCTTAACTTCATCGAGCGTTACGATCCCGATTATGTGCTCGTTCTCTCGGGAGATCACATTTACAAAATGGATTATTCGAAAATGCTCGATTTTCACAAAAGGATGAATGCGTCCGCGACAATTGCTGTAATTGACGTTCCGATCGAGGAAGCGAGCCGCTTTGGCATCATGAACACGGATGAGACAGGACGCATACTTGAATTTGAAGAAAAGCCTGCGAATCCGAAAAGCACAAAGGCTTCAATGGGAATATACATCTTCGGCCGCCGTTTGCTCGAGGATTATCTCATAGCGGACGAGAAAAATCCCGATTCCGTGAACGATTTCGGTAAAAATATCATCCCTGCAATGCTCTCGGGCGGTGAGGCAATGTACGCTTACAGCTTTGATGGGTATTGGAAGGACGTCGGAACAGTTGAAAGCCTATGGGAAGCGAATATGGATCTTCTCGGGGACTCGCCCGTTTTTGACCTTTTCGATACCGAGCACAGGATATATTCGAGAAACCTTGCGCGTGCTCCGCATTATATCGGAAGCGGTGCGAGGGTTACAAATTCGATCATAACCGAGGGCTGTGAGGTTTACGGCACGGTTGAAAACTCGGTGCTTTTCAGCGGCGTTACGGTTGAGCGCGGCGCACACATCTGCGGCTCAATTATTATGAATGACACACAGATAAAAGAAGGTGCGGCTGTGCGCTATTCTATCATTGACGGAAAAACTCTGATCGGTGAGCGTGCGGTCGTTGGTGAGGACAGAGGAAGCGGTCGGGGAATAACCCTTATCGGCGGCGGACTGGTCATTGGCTCTGACACAGTCATTCCTGCAGGTGCGATGGTTAACGAAGCCTATATAAACGAGCATATGAAGGTGTAAAAGATTGCTTCGCAACTTTACGGATGAGGTGTTCTTTAGTTATGTGTAACTCCTCATCCACCGCTGCGCGATTCCCCTCTCTCCCACAGGAGAAGGCATTTATGTAACTTTTATCTTAGTTGAAAAACGACAAAAATATCGAGGTAATTGTTTATGTTGGTACAAGGTATAATTTTCTCAAATCTTCACGATAAAAACATCGCCGAGCTGACTCGCCGACGTACTATGGCATCCGTCCCATACGCCTGCAGATACAGGCTCATTGACTTCACGCTTTCCAATATGGTCAACTCGGGAATAACTGCGATAAACGTCATAACTCACTATAACTACCAGTCGCTTCTCTCTCACATCGGCTCCGGAAAGGACTGGGATTTGGCACGCCGCTCAGGTGGAATCAAGATCCTCTCGCCCTATATGACCGCCTTTTCAAACGATCATAATCAGCTTTATAACACACGTCTTGAAGCACTCAAAAGCGTGAACTACTCTCTCTCGCGCTTCACAGGCGATTATGTTGTTTTATCCGATTGTGACGTTATCTGCAACATTGATTTAAACGACATGATAAACGATCACATCGAAAACGGTGCTGACATAACGATAGCTGTCAAGCGTGTGCTTTTGAACCGTGAAACGGCAAGACGAAGCGTCATAATCGACTCCGACGAGGCAGGTCGTATCACAGATGTTAACGCATATCCGACGAATGTTACGGGATACCGCGATGTTGACCTTAATATTTTAGTTGTCAGCAGGGAATATCTGCAGAGCGTTGTGCTCGATGCCATTGCGCACGGTTATTCAAGCTTCAGCCGTGATATTTTAGCGCGCGGTGCAGCAAGACGGCGTTACCGTATTTACAGATATGACGGCTATTTTGCAACGATCGGCTCACTTTCCGATTACTACTACCATTCAATGGAGCTTCTTTCGAATTCCGAAAACCGCGACAAGCTTTTCGGCATAAAAAACCGTCCCGTTTATACAAAGGTGCAGAACTCCGTGCCGGCTAAATACAGTGAAACGGCGAGAGTTTCAAATTCGCTCATTGCGGACGGCTGTGTTATTGAGGGATGCGTTGAAAACTCGATCCTTTTCCGCGGAGTCAAGGTTGGCAAGGGTACAACCGTTAAAAATTCGATCCTTTTTCAGGGGACGTTCACGGGCGAAAATGTCTTTTTAAACTGTGTCATCTCCGATAAAAACGCCATCATACGCGACGGACGTACTCTTTCGGGACATGAATCCCTGCCGTTCTTTATAGAGAAAGGGCGTATGGTATGAGCAAAAAGAAGATATTGTTTGTCGGTTCGGAGGCAACACCGTTTGCGGCAACGGGTGGACTCGGTGACGTACTCGGCTCGCTTCCGTCTGCACTTAATAAGACCGGCGAGGTTGATGTGCGTGTCGTTTTGCCGATGTACAAAAGTGTCGCCGATAAATATAAAGAAAAGATGACCTGTCTTGCAGAGTTCACCGTTTCGCTTTCGTGGCGGCGGCTTTACTGCGGCGTGTGGTCATACGAGATGCGCGGAGTTACTTATTATTTCATTGATAATGAGTATTATTTCGCCCGTCCGTCGCTTTACGGCAGCTTCGATGATGGTGAGCGTTACGCTTATTTCTGCCGCGCGGTGCTTGATATGCTGCCGATTATCGGTTTCATGCCCGATATACTTCATGCTAACGATTGGCAGAGTGCGCTCTCGGTGATATATTTAAAGCGGCAGTATGTTTATCGTGATGAGTATGCAGGCATGAAAGCGGTTTATACCATTCACAATATCGGTTATCAGGGGATATACAGCTTCGATATTTTAGGGGATGTTTTTGCGCTTGATTCATGGGATCGTTATGTTGTTGAATATGACGGCTGTATCAATCTCACAAAGGGTGCAATAGTTTGCTGTGATAAGCTGACAACGGTCAGCCCGACCTATGCCGAGGAGATACGCGACGAATATTATGCAAGCGGTCTGCATCACATTATCCGTATGTACGCACACAAGTGCACGGGCATTATAAACGGTATTGATACTGATTACTATAATCCCGAAACGGATGCGGATATCGTGAAGCTTTTCAGCGCTGACAGCATCGAAGATAAGGCAGAGAACAAAGCGGCACTGCAAAAGGAGCTTTCGCTTGAAGTGAGGGATGACGTGCCGATCGTTGCGATGGTGTCGAGGCTTGTTTCACACAAGGGCTTTGACCTTGTAAAGCGTGTGGCGCACGAAATTATGAACCTCGGCGTACAGCTTGTATTACTTGGCACGGGAGACGCGGAGTTTGAGTGGTTTTTCTCCGATTTTGCAGGGCAGTACCCCGGAAGATGTGCGGTAAAGCTCGCGTTTGACAAGGCTCTTGCGAAGCGTATATATGCAGGGGCTGATATCTTTTTGATGCCGTCGAAATCGGAGCCGTGCGGACTTGCGCAGATGATCGCTTCACGCTACGGTACAGTTCCGATTGTGCGTGAAACAGGCGGACTTCGCGACACGATAAAGCCGTACAATCCCGAAACAGGAGAGGGTAACGGCATTACGTTTGCAAGCTATAATGCACACGATATGCTTGATGCCATATACCGTGCCGCGGCGCTTTACCGTGACGCTGACCGTTGGGAGGAGCTTATAAAAAATGCGATGTCGATGGACTTCTCATGGGGAGCTTCGGCGAAAAAATATCTTGAAATGTATAATAATTTCAGGGAAGAGGGAACACCGAAATGAATAATTTTACAAAAGAGCAAATAAAGGACGCACTCACCTTAAAGCTTGCGCGTTACTTCGGAGCAGAGCCGGCAGAGGCAACGGCAGAGCAGGTATACAAAGCAGCGGTTCTGACCGTTAAGGACATACTGACCGAAAAGCGCAGTGCATTCAAAGCCGACACAAAAAAACAACGCGGAAAAAAGATATATTATCTTTGCATGGAGTTCCTCGTTGGAACATCGCTTAAAAACAATCTTCGCAATTTAGGTATTGCCGATATTTACGAGGAGGTGCTGTCCGATTTCGGCTTCTCTCCGTCTGAGATATATTCCCTTGAACCCGACCCGGGACTCGGAAACGGAGGACTCGGACGTCTTGCAGCCTGCTTTATGGATTCGCTGACGACGCTCAACTTTCCTGCGACGGGGTTTTCGATACTTTATGAATACGGACTTTTCAAGCAGCGTATCATCGACGGCGAGCAGATCGAGCTTCCCGACAACTGGATACCCGGAGGGGATGTTTGGCTTGTGCCGCGTCATGACAAGAGCTTTACAGTTAGGCTCGGCGGACACATCAGCGAGAGATGGGAGGACGGTAAATGCCGCGTGACGCATGAGGGCGGTGATGAGATACGTGCGCTTCCTTATGACATGATGATATCGGGCGCTGACTCAAAGACGGTCAACATTCTTCGGCTTTTCAAGGCGTGTGACACCAAGAGCTTCAATATGAGTCTTTTCTCGCAGGGGCAGTATGTAAAGGCGATGCAGGAGGGCACAAATGCCGAGATAATTTCAAAGGTGCTTTACCCGTCCGATAACCATATGGAGGGAAAGTATCTTCGCCTGTCCCAGCAATATTTTCTCGTTTCGGCTTCGCTTCAGAGTATCATATCGGATCACCTTGCGACCTATGGCTCACTCGCCGGCTTCTCGGAAAAGGTTGCAATTCATATAAACGACACTCATCCGGCGCTCGTCATTCCCGAGCTTATGCGTATTCTTATTGACACGTATTCTTTTTCATGGGAGGATGCGTGGCGGCTTGTTACCTCTACGGTTTCCTATACCAATCACACAGTCATGCCTGAGGCACTTGAAGCCTGGAGCGAGGATCTTTTCAAAATCAAGTTGCCGCGTATTTACGAAATAATCTGCGAGATAAACCGCCGCTTTTGCGGTGAACTCTGGGCGGCGTATCCCGGGGATTGGGACAGAATTTCGCGGATGTCCATCCTCGGTTATAATCAGGTGCGTATGGCGAATTTGTCTGTTGCAGGCTCGCATACAGTGAACGGCGTTTCAAAGCTTCATTCCGAAATCTTAAAGAAAACCGTATTCCATGATTTCTATAAGCACACGCCGCATAAGTTCACCAACGTCACAAACGGCATCGCTCACCGAAGATGGCTCTGCTATGCAAACCCACAGCTTACCGCGCTTATTGACGAATGTATTGGAACGGGATGGCACAAAGATGAGCCCGAGGCGTTGTCGGAATTCGTAAAGTTTGCAAACGACAGCTCGGTGCTTGAGAAAATTGAAAGTATAAAGCGCGAAAACAAGGTGAAATTTGCGATATATGCCGAGTCACGCTGCGGCATCAGATTAAACCCCGATTCGGTGTTTGATGTTCACATCAAGCGTATGCACGAATATAAGCGTCAGCTTCTCAACGTGCTTCGTATAATCAGTTTGTATGTTGACTTAAAGCGTAATCCCGAGCTTGATATTACGCCGCAGACCTTTATCTTCGGAGCAAAGGCGGCACCGGGTTATTATATGGCGAAGAATATCATCAAGCTTATATCCTATATCGGCGCGGACATTGAATCCGATGCGCGTCTATGCGAAAAGCTGCGTGTCGTTTTTATGGAGGACTATAACGTCAGCCTTGCCGAGATACTCATTCCCGCGGCTGATATAAGCGAGCAGATATCTCTCGCAGGCAAGGAGGCAAGCGGTACGGGATGTATGAAGCTGATGGCAAACGGCGCGATTACTATCGGTACGCTTGATGGCGCGAACGTTGAAATATTCGAGCAGGTCGGTGATGAGAATATGTATATCTTCGGGCTCACGACGGATGAGGTTGACGAATTATGGAAGCGAGGGTACAATGCCGCTTCGTATTATGCGCAGAGTGAGCGCCTGCGTTTGGCTGTGGATGCGCTCGACACGGGTTTTGCAGGACGTTCGTTCTCCGATGTAAAGCAGTATCTCATAAGCTCGCAGTACCCCGGCAGTGTTGCCGATCCCTATATGTGCATCGCCGATTTTGAGTCATACTATACGGCGCATGAGAGGATGATACGCGACTTTAATAACCGTGAAAAATGGAACCGTATGTCGCTTATCAACACGGCAAAATCGGGATATTTCGCCGCCGATCGTGCGATACGCGAATATGCTGACGGTATCTGGCATATAAAGCCGATAAAATGACGTACTCTGTGAAATACGGGAAATATTCATCCCTTCGCGGTGACGTTACGCCTTACGGTGCGTTTTCTTCGGACGATACGCTGCGGCTCTGCCTTTATGTGCCGCGTGCCATGGCAGCTTCTGCGGTATCGCTGCGGCTTTACCGTGACGATGATATGACCGAGCGTAACATTCCCGTGCCGCTTGCCGAATTTTCGGATTCTGAAGATATTTTCGAGGTGGAGCTGTCGCTCGGCGAGATTTGTCTTAACGGCGATGACGGACTGTTTTATTATACTTTCATGCTTGACACACCTCGCGGCAGGATGTATACCTCTCGTGACGGCAGTGTCTGTGCTGACGCGGGACGTGTCGAAAAAATACAACTGACGGTTTATCGGGCTGACTATTCTGTGCCGCAAAAATTCCGCGGCTCGATGATGTATCAGATCTTCGTTGACCGCTTTTTCGATGGCGGTCGTCCGATTGCACCCGACGGCAAAAAGGTATATAATCCCGATTGGGAAAACGGTGTACCGCAGCATGCCGCCCTTCCCGGTCAGCCGCTTGCCAATAACGAATTTTTCGGCGGTAACCTTTGGGGCGTTGCAGACAAGCTTGACTATATAAGCTCGCTCGGGGTTGATACGCTCTATCTCTGCCCGATATTTAAGTCGGCTTCGAACCACAAATACGACACGGGCGATTATATGAAAATTGACCGTATGTTCGGCGGCGATGAGGCGTTTGACAATCTTATATGCGAATGTAAAAAGCGAGGGGTGAAGCTCATTCTTGACGGTGTGTTCAATCACACGGGCGATGACAGCAGGTATTTTGGAAGGTACGGCACTTATGACGAGGTCGGAGCGTATGAATCGGAGGATTCGCCATATTTTGATTGGTACACGTTTGAAAAATTTCCCGAAAAATACCGCTCTTGGTGGGGAATTGACATTCTGCCGACGGTTGATTCAAATAATGCGTCATGGCGAGAGTTTATCTGCGGCAAGGACGGCGTGATACGGCATTATCTTCGACGCGGAATTGACGGCTGGCGGCTTGACGTTGCCGATGAGCTTTCGGATGTGTTCCTTTATGATCTGCGCCATGCGGCAAGGGAGGAGAATCCCGAGGCTATTATAATCGGTGAAGTCTGGGAGGATGCTTCAAACAAGCTTGCTTACGAAAAACGTCGGCATTATTTTCGCGGCGGTCAGCTTGATTCTGTGATGAATTATCCCCTCAAAGAGGCGATTGTTGACTATATACTCAGCGGAGACTGTACGCGGCTTACAAAAACGGCGCGTGAGCTTTGGTCACATTATCCCGAAGCGGTCAGTCATGCTCTGATGAATTTTCTGTCAACTCATGACACCGAGCGTATAATCAGCGTGCTTGCCGATGTTGGTGTCAGTTCCATGTCAAACCGTGAGCTGTCATCGTTTAGGCTTGATGAAGCGTCACGCGAGAGGGCAGTGAAGCGCTTGATGGTTGCATGGACACTCCTTGCGGCATTCCCGGGAATACCGTGTATATTTTACGGCGATGAAGCCGGTATGGAGGGCGGTCACGATCCCTTTAACCGTATGCCGTATATATGGGGACGCGAGGATACGGAGCTTGTGAATTTTTATCGCAGGATAGGAAAGATACGTAAAAGCGAACCGCTTTTTTCTTTGGGTGATCTTGAAATCATCGACACGGGATACAAGAGCCGCTTTATGCTTGCGAGGGAATATGACGGCAGGAGGCTTATTGCGGCGGTGAATCTTTCGTCTGACAAATGGGAAATCGAATTTGAAAAAAGTCCCGTAAGACTTATTGAAAAAAGCGACTGTAATACTGTGGTGTCGCTTTCACCAAATACGGCGGAGTATTTTTTACTGTGAAAGGTATACAAAAACGCCGCACTAAAATTGTAGAGATAACCAAAAAATATATTTTTGCCCCGAGACACTTTCAAATCGCGGATTTTTATGGTACAATATTAGAGCGTATAAATATATTAACAAAATGACGGAGGATTTACCACTATGAAAATGCGTGTACTTTATTTAACCGGCAAAAAGAAACTCGTCAACATTGCCGATATGATCACAAACAAATATGCAACCGAAAAGGTTAACTGCATGGATAAAATTCCGCCTGCATATTCCTGCGATAAGGAAAGACTCGTTGTCATTCTCGCAACAGTCGGCAAGGATGCACCGAATTCGCTCGTTCTTTTCTGCAAGGAATTAACAAAGGCAAGAGCGGCAAACGTGGCGTTCATCATCGACGGTCCCGAAGAGGGAGCAAAGGCACTTGTTGATGCTGTTAAGGGTGCGGGAGCAAATGCGATTGAGGATGTTCTTTATATCAAGGGCGGCCTGCCTTTCCTCGGCGGAGTTAAGGATGAGGAGAAGAAGGCTGTTACAGATTGGATGGATAAGATTTGCGCAAATCTTGCGTAATGGTTTGAACAAACAAGAGCTGTCTGTTAAAATGCAGACGGCTTTTTTGTTGGCAGCTCCGGGCGCACCTGCGCCAGCTGGTGTCCCATCCTCCTCGAACTTACGCGAAATTCGAAGCGCAATACAAAGAGATTTTATATATCTTTATGTTTCGGAGATAAAAGTTGCTTTTGCGTTCAAAAGGCGAAAGAAAGCCTTTCCTCGAAGTACACTGCTTCGAGCATCGTATCATCCGAAGGGGACGACAACCATGCTGGCGCAAAGTTTTTCGTCCCCCTCGGGCTCCCCCTCTTTCCTTTGCCGCGCTCGATTCGCGCTCAACTCCGCCTTGCGGCTCCGGGTTCGCTTTGTCAGCGGTAACCGTTCGTGCCTTTTGTAGGGGGCGACGTCCTCGACGCCCCGCTTGCGCCTTCATTGTTTCTTTTGCGCGGCTACGCTTCGTGCGCGCTCATAAAAAAGAACTGTCCGTATTGGCGGACAGCTCCCTTGCCGTTATATTCAAATACTGAAATCCATATTATCGCGGATCGGCTTGATGTTTTTTATCATCGGCTGCCATTTGTTGTCAAGTGCGCCTCTTTCGTGAAGCGCAAGATACATACAAACGCCGAAGCTTGGACCGATGTAGCGCACAATTTGTCCCTTGCCGCTGACAAGGAAAAGCAGCTTCTTGTCGGTCATGGCACGAATTTTCTGTATCGCTTCGATGTATTTCGGAATTTCTTCAGCCTCGTGTGCTACGCAGACTATCTTCAAAACATCCGCACCGCGCGCTTCCTGTTCACGTGCAATCATAAGACTTTCTTCGAGGGTTGTGCTTATATTCGTGTGACACGACATGAGTACCTCTCCGCCGCGACGGTGGATTTCATCAATGAGTGCCTTTTGCTTTTTTACCGCTTCTTCGTCCATCGCGAGCTGATATTTCTGCTTGCGGCAGTAAAGATCGCCTTCCACGTCGCAGAGAGTCGCACCGCAGTCGAGCGCGAGGAGTAAATATTCCACGCATTGCTCGTCTGTGAAGTCAGCACTTGAGTTTTCGTGATAGCTTGTAACGTATATCGGTTTATCCTCGCAGGCGGCAAAAATCTCCGTTAATATTTCACGGGTTCTGTATTCAAGCTTTAATTTGCAAAGCTGTATTCCGATTGCGTCTGCGCCGTCCTCGATTGATGCCTTTATTTTTGTGATACATTCCTCAGGCGTTTCGCAGAGTATCATTGCCGTGATAAGCGGCTTGTCGTGATTTAAGAATGAAGCTTTCATATAATCACCCACGTCCCATTGCACTTCTGCCGCCGTCGATCATGATGTTTTCGCCGTTTATGAACTGTCCCTTTTCCGATGCGATAAAGAGGACAAGGTCAATTATCTCCTGCGGATTGGCAGCACGTCCGAGAAGGGTTTTCATGCCTGACATTTCAGCTCTTGTCAGAACAGGTCCCGGCGACACGCAGACACAGCGCACATTACATCTTGCGCCGAACTGTGCGATAGATTTTGTCAAACCGTACATAACACCTGCCTTTGCGGTGCAGTAATCCATTCCCTGAGGTGAGCCGTCAACGCCGGTTATCGAGCCGATGTTGATGATAAGACCGCTGTTCTGCTTTTTCATCTGCTTAAGAACTGCGTGAGCAAAGTAAAACGGGCCTTTTAAGTTAACGTCAAGTCCCCAGTCGAAAACGTCTATCGGAATATCCGGAAACTCGAGCGAACGGTCAACGCCGAGCATACGAACTGCGTAACCGCCTGCAAAATTTGCCATAACGTCGATACTGCCGAACGTGTCAACCGCCGCATCTCTTGCAGCACAGACCTGTGTATAATCGCGTACATCACAGATAACGCCGATTGCGCGCCCTTTGCCCTTTGCGTTTATCGCGGCGACCTTTTCGTTAAGGACAGCCTCGTTAACGTCACACATAACGACGTTTCCGCCAAGCTCGGCGAAGTTTTCGGCAAAGAGCAAGCCCATGCCCGATGCCGCACCGGTCGATATCGCTGTTTTATTAGTAAAATTCATGATGATACTCCCATTTATCTATTCTTTATTATGATTATAGTATCGGTTGTCTTTGATTTCAATATCTAAAACAATGTTTCTTTGATGTTTTCGATATTATTTTTGAGATTTATATTGATTTATTTGACGAAAAGTGTATAATTGTATTAAAGGGAGTGAATATGATGCTTGAAAATATAACCGTAACCGATATTCTCGATATTATAACCGTATCCTCGCCGAAGGGCAGAAGCTATACAATGACGAGGCGCAAGAGCTTTGGGCTTTCGCTTTGTATTGACGGGCAGATCACTTACACTCATAAGGGAACAAACTACGTCTCCGACCAAAATCATGCAGTCATTCTTCCCGAGGGTGAGGACTACACGCTATACGGCGACAGAGCAGGTCACTTTCCGCTTATAAACTTTACCTGTACTGAACCTATTTGCGACAAGATTACCGTTATACCGCTGAAAGAGCCGAGCGCATATCTTAAAGCATACGAGCAGATGGAAACGCTCTTTTTCTTAAAGGGCAGCAGAACAAAGCTTATGAGCTTATTTTACGATATGCTTAACCGCCTTTGCTCCGCGGATGAGCCGTTATATAACATTCTTGCGCCGTCCATACGTTATATTGAGGAGAATTATGATTCACAATCGCTTACGGTTTCAGAGCTTGCCGGGTTATGCGGTATAAGCGAGGTTTATTACAGAA
Organism: uncultured Lachnospiraceae bacterium; assembly: GCA_964430755.1. Classification (GTDB taxonomy): domain Bacteria; phylum Bacillota; class Clostridia; order Oscillospirales; family CAG-272; genus Flemingiibacterium. The sequence continues at coordinate 15,854 of CAYSFT010000007.1, forward strand.
AGCTTTTTACGGCAAAATACGGTGTTCCGCCGAAGCAATATATAATTGATTTGCGCATCGCCAAGGCAAAACAGCTGCTTTCAGGCGGCAGACTTAAAATCAGTGCCGTTGCAGAGGAATGCGGCTTTTCGAATCAGTATCATTTCAGTCGGCTTTTTAAGGAAAGAGTCGGTATCACGCCGAGCGAATATATGTACGAAAATCGGATTTTTAAGATTTGATACTGAGGGCGAGCTTGATTTATTGCCGGACACGATTATACTCTATAAACAGCAACACCAATCTGTGGCAGCATTTGTTACCGTGGAAGGGTGTTTTTAGTTGATTTTTTCGATGGTTGTGAATTATTTGGATTAAAAAATCAATTTTTACGCATGAAAATAAAAAATACGCCCATGAACATTACCGAACACAGGCGTACTTTATTTATTTGATTTTATGCGAGAGCTTTCTTCATTATAGCAAGCTTTTCTGCAATTTCAGCCTCAGTCCAGTACGGCTGGAGCGGAATATATGCTGTTCTTGCAAGCAGATCGAGAGTTGCGGGGCACATATCAACAGTGTAGTCGGGGATGATATCCTTGTTGGCTTCCATCTTGAAGGGGTCCATGAGCGGATGGAGTGCGCCGACCTTGTTGATGATGGGTGTCCAGTTGGAATAAATGTGCTTGCCGGTGTTTATCGGAACGGTGCAGCCGAGTTCATTTGCCTTGAGGTCATCCATGAACTTTGTGGTTCTCTCGGCAGAATCGAAGCGAAGTGCAAGTGTTGTTGCACAGCCGCCGTTAATGTCGCTCGAGGGAACAAACTCGCAAAGGCCTGCAAGCTCGGACATGAAGTAGTCTCTAACCTTGCGAAGATTTGCAAGAATATCATCAAGGCGTACAAGCTGCTTGCGGAGTATTGCCGCGTTGATCTCGTTTGTACGGTACTCGGTGCCGCAGAAAAGCTCAGACTCAACGCCGTCGAGCTGGTTGCCGAAGTATGCAACTGCTGCGCTGTCATGATAAATGAGTGCGCGCTCGAATACTTTGCGGTCATTAGTGAGAAGTGCACCGCCCTCGCCGCAGGAGATAACCTTGAAATAGTTAAAGCTGTATGCGCCTGCGTTGCCGATAGTACCAAGGCGTTTGCCCTTATATGTACCGCCGTCTGCCTGGCAAGCATCCTCGATTACAAGGAGGTTATGCTTCTTTGCGATAGCCATGATAGCGTCCATGTCGCAGGGGAAGCCCTGAATGTGAACAGGCATGATTGCCTTTGTGTACTTTGTGATCTTCTTTTCAATGTCTGCAGGGGAAATTGTGAGTGTTTCGTCTGCCTCTGCGATAACCGGGATTGCACCTGCGCCGACAACTGCGAGTGCTGTCGAAATGTATGTATACGCCGGAACGATAACCTGGTCGCCCGGGCCGATGCCGAGAGCGATAAGAGCCGAAACGAGCGCTGCATGACCGCTTGTCATGAGGATTGCGTGGTCAACGCCGAACTTTTCGCGCATTTCTTCCTCTGCGTGCTCGGTTTCACGAAGGCCCGAGTTTACCTTGAAGAGATTGCCGTATTCAACAACCGCGGCAACGGCGTCAACTTCTTCTTTACCTATCTTATACATAGCTGTTTATTCTCCTTTGCTATCAAGCTTGTTTAAGTTTTTCAGTGTTTCTGTAACCATATGCCAGTCAGTGTCATCGGCGTAAGGCTGATCGTATATTGACTTGAACATTTCAACCTCATATCCGCCGCGGCAGAGCTGATCCTCTGTCGGGAATCCCACGAACGGCCACGGGTGCGCCGCTGATCTCTGAAAGCACGTCGATCATGACGCCCGACCGGTCACGTGTGATCTCGGTGTTGCATTCCGATGCCGTTGGGTGACAGCCGTAATGAACCATGCTTGCGACGGTTGATGCCGACATAGCTCATTCCCGATGCAACGCCAAGCTTCAATGCTTCGCTCATGGCAGATCTCCTTATTTGAGCCCCATGATGAGCTCAAGAACGTACATTTCGAGCTTTTCGTAATTTCTTTCCGCAATGCACTTTTCAGCGTATGCGTAGTCGTAACGGTTAACCTTTTCTTCAAGTGCCTTTGCAACCTTGAGGCTGGTCTTAAGATGCTCGAAACTCTCCTCGGTGCTCTGTGTTCTCATGCACTTAACGTCAAGACCGATATATTCGCCATTCTCACAGAAATTATTTTCCTTGAGAACCTTGATCTGGTTGAATGCGCTTCTGAGGTTTTCTGCGCCGAAGTTCTTATCCTGGTCAAACTTCATGCCGTTCTGGTCGTTGAGGTGAACGCCCCAGAGCTTGTTCATTGCGAGTGCAAAGCCCATTTCGGATGCCGGATCAAGACCTGCGAGGACAGCGTGTGCAGTCTCAAGAAGTCCGCCAACACGGCTCGGGTCGATAGTGGCCGCGGAGATCGCCATTGCGTGACCGAGAGTCGGGCAAACGCTTCTGTCGATAGGCTCGTTGGGCTTGGTTTCGATCATAACCTTGATGTTCTTATCGTATGCGAGCATGGTGTTGATTGCGTCAACCAGCTTCTTTACGATCTCGACAGGGCTCTTGCTCTCGGGGCAGATTGTACCCTCACGTGCGAGCCAGAGAACGATCTTGTCGCATCCGAGTGCGTTTGCGATGTCGATAGAACGGAGTGCTCTCCAGATTGCGAAGTCGCGGTCGGATTTCGAATTGGAGGTGAAGCCGCCGTCAACGGTTCTGGGATCCATCCAGAGACGGGGAGCAACAAACTCTGCCTTTAATTCGTATTTATCAAGAAGAGCCTTAACCTTCTTTGCTTCCTCAATGATCTCAGCCTCGGTCATGTTGTTCATGTTCGGAACTGCGTCATCATCGTGGAACTGGATCGCGTCAAAGCCGATCTCCTTGAACTGTCTGATCTTGTCCTCAAACGAAATTGTCTCTCTTGTTGCAGGGCCGTAAGCGTCCGCACCTTCGTGTACATTCCAAGGACCTACTGAATACTTGAACATAATATTTATCTCCTTTTATATAATAAATTTTTTTGTTGACTGTTTTAATTTCAGATGTTAACCCAGCATCTACCCTTGCTGCTCTCGACGATTGCTTCGGTGAGCTTTACGATGTATGCCGCATCCTCAAGAGTTGAGAAGATACGCTCGCCACTCTTGCCGTCTGCAAGATATTTATAGAAAGCGTAAATGTTACCCTTGAAGGCATCGTTCCAGCCCTCGGGATGACCCATTGCAAGAGAAGTGTACGGCTTGACCTCGGGCGAGATCGTGTTGGGATCGCGGATGATGAGGCTGTTGTTTCCGCCGCGTCTGCCGATCCACATTCTGTCGTTCTGCTCCTGGTTCCATGAATACGATTCCTTTGAACCGTTAACCTCGAAGCCGAAATAACAGCCGTGTCCCGGTGCAACCTCGGAAACATGGAAGACGCCCGTTGCGCCCTTGTCCGTTTTGAACATTACAGCGGCGTAATCTTCATTCTTAACAGTGGTTTCAATATAATCGTTATCAACCGAATCCTTGAAGGTCTCCTTCTGGTTCTTCGGCTTCTTGCGAACCGGTATGACCGTTACAAGATCTGCACATACGCTGACGATCTTCTGACCTGTGATGTGCTGTACGATATCCATCCAGTGTGAACCGATATCTGCAACGGCACAGGACGGTCCCGAAACCTCGGGCTCAAGTCTCCAGCTGTAATCGGTGTCGTGCATCAGCCAATCCTGCTGATACTGTCCCGTGATCACGCGAACATCTCCAAGCTCACCGCGAGCGATGCGTGCCTTTATCTCCTGAACCATCGGATTTAAGCGATAGTTGAAGTTTACGCAGGCTTCAAGCTCGGGGTGTTCGTTCTTGATGGTGATAAGCTCCTCTGCTTCGGCTGACGTTGTTGTCAGCGGCTTTTCGGAAAGAAGGTGCTTTCCTGCGCGCAGTATCTTTTCGTTTATTTCGCGGTGGAGGAAGTTTGGTGTACAGTTATGTATTACGTCGATATTCTCGTCAGCGAGAATTTCGTCAACCGTTTTATACACCTTTTCGATTCCGTAAAGCTCTGCCTTTGATCTTGCAAGCTCATAGTTTGTGTCGGCGATGGCGGCTATATTACATATACCGATTCTGCGGAGTGCCTCAATGTGGCTCTCGCCGATATATCCCATGCCGATGATTCCAACGTTGATTTTCTTCATAGCAATATATCTCCTATGTATGGATATTTTTCTCCGTATATCAATTATATCAAATTTATTTCGCAAAAACAATCCCTATTCGTATGTATATTTTCCAAAAAAATCGCATTTACTTGACATCGAGGCGGTTTTGGTGTATCATATAACCAAGGTTCCACCCGAAAAGTTAAGGAGGAGAATATGTTTTTTCAGCCTATACTCTTAAATGATGAAACATTTGATATCCGCGTTGCCCAGATGGGCAATTACCCCTCACATTGGCACAGCGATCTTGAAATGATTTTCTGCCGTGAAGGGACATTTGATATGTATATCGGCGAAACAAAATACACCGTTGGCAAAGATGACATTATTCTCGTCGGAAGCTGTGAAGCGCACCAGATCTGCGGCTGCACCCGTGCGTCAAAGGTTGTTATGATAAGGCTCGGTTCGCTTTTTTTGCGGAAGCGAAAATTTCAAAAAGATGGTGCAGAACCGTTTTGAGGTTCCTGTACTCAAAAATGACCCGGATGTGATTTCTGAAATCGAACAGATCATCCTGCTTCAGTCGCGAAAAAAATCGTATAAATCCGATATTGCACTTCGCGGACATCTTTACTTATTGCTTTCGATTCTCCTTGAAAAGCTCCCGACAACCACGCAGATATCGGAAAATCATCAAAAGCGCTGTGCCATTACAATGCGTATACAAAAGGCGCTTGATCTGGTTGCAACGAGATATAACGAGGAAATTCCTCTCGAAGAAGCTGCGACGGTTTCCGGATATGTTAAAAGTGCATTTTGCCGTATGTTCAAGAATGCGACCGGCTGCACATTTCATAAATATCTTAATGATTACAGGGTTAAAAAGGCGTTGGTGCTGCTTGACGACAATCATCACAGCATTGCGGAAATATCAACGATGGTCGGCTTCACACAGCAAAAGAATTTTTCGCGTATATTTAAGGATACAACCGGCATGACGCCAACCGAGTACCGCGAAAAGAGCCGCTCTGTTGACTGAAAATCCACCTTGATGTAAAGAAATTGGTAAAAGAGGTTACTAAAGGTACTTGCGAAACTTCGCCCAGTGTTATATAATATATTTAACCAAATATTTAACCAAATTCGACAAAGGAGAAACGATTATGGCAAACGATTCGGTAAAATCAAGAATTACAGCGACGATTTAGCCGTGGGGAACACAGACAAGAGAACAAATGGAAACGGCAGCGGCAGCGGTTTCGGCAATCGGTTATGAAAAATTCGAGAGCGTTAAGGCGGCTATATATGCGTTTGACCTCGATGTTAAGGCATATAAGGAAGTGCTCAAGCGTTACAATCTCGAGGCGGCAAGCTTCTATTTCCACATTCCGCATTACGAGGAGGAGGAAACCCTTTTCGCAAACGCGGACAAGGAGCTTGAATTTATTGCGGAGCTCGGCGTTAAGCGTATCTGCCTTCAGGCAACAAACGGCCGTCCTGCCCGACGGTATAATGGATAAAGCAAAGCTTGAGCATGAGCTTGAGGTTGTCGGACGTTTTGCAGAGAAGTCCAAGGCTTTCGGAATCATGTCCAATCTTCATCCTCACTTCAACACATGGGTAATGTATGAGAATGAGATCGACAACATTCTCCAGAACCTTGACAGCAGTATCATTCAGTTCGCGCCCGACACTGCACATCTTGTTACAGGTGACTGCGATCCCGTTGCGGTTATCAAGAAGTACATAGACAGAGTTAACTTCACTCATTTCAAGGATATCAACAGCAAGAAGGTTATTTCCGAGGGTTATGCAAGCGCAGGTATGGAGGTTTACTCCAGCTTCTGTGAGCTCGGAACCGGTATCGTTGATTTCAAGAGCGTTTTCGCGCTTCTCAAGGAGCACGGTTACGACGGACCTCTTTGCGAGGAGCTTGACAGATCTCCCGTCAGCAACGAGGACACCGCACGCAACAACTTTAACTTCATTCTTAATAATTATTGATTCTCCCAAACGGGTGTCAGTAAACACATCCTCCTGCAGGCAGTGCTGTGGGAGGAATTTTTTTATACGGTGAGGCGGCGGTTTGAAAAAATATTTGGTGAAATGGGAGAAAATTTAGCGCGGTAGTTGACTATATTGATTCGGTGCGATATAATTACTGTGCGATATTATGTAAATTTTTTCTTTGGAGGATATATGATGAAAAAGATTGTTAGTTTTATTTTGGTGTGCTGCTTGGTGGTCGCTATGCTGCCGGTGACGGTTTTTGCGAGAAGCGTTACTGCAAGCGGTGAGTGCGGCAATAATCTTACGTGGACGCTGTATGACGATGGCGAGATGGTTATCAGCGGTACGGGTGCGATGTGGGATTACTCTTTCACAGATGAGTTATGTTATGCTCCGTGGTACAGTAATAGCGACAGCATAAAAAGTGTAACTGTTGGTAATGACGTAACAAGTATCGGATATTGTGCTTTTTACAATTGTATGGATATTGGAAGCGTAACCATTGGAGATAGTGTTACAACTATTGGCAAATATGCGTTTTATAATTCCGGTAAATTCAATAGTATAAGTATAACGATTCCGAATAGTGTAACAAGTATTGGGTATTGTGCGTTTGACGAGTCTACAGTTGCAAGCGTAGAAATTCATGGTTACGTCGGCTCGACTGCTGAAGCGTATGCAAATGAGAACGGGTACACGTTTGTTGCGCTTGCTGAACGTGAAGTAACCGCTTCCGGTACTTGCGGCGATAATCTGACGTGGGTGCTGTACGACGATGGTGAGTTGGTTATCAGCGGTACGGGGGAGATGTGGGATTACGAGGAAGATCCCGGTAATGTAGATATAGAAATTCCACTTGGCTCTATTGGAGATGCTGAGGAAATCACATTTGAGCTTGCAGGAGATAGAGTTGCACCATGGAGAAGTTACAGTGAATATATACTGACTGTAACCATTGATGCAGCTGTTACAAGTATAAGTCAATTTGCATTTTACTATTGTGAGAATCTGACGAATGTAAATATTTCGGAAACTGTAACCAGTATAGGTATGTATGCGTTCTCGGGTTGTATCAGCATCACAAAAGCAACAATTTATTCTCGCACAGCGATGTTTGATTATGGAATTTTTGACTCAGCTACGGCAGATTTCGAAATCCACGGTTACGCCGGCTCGACCGCCGAAACCTATGCGAGCGAGAACGGTCACACGTTCGTGGCACTGAGCGAAATAATCGCATCGGGTACCTGCGGCGATAATCTTACGTGGGTACTGTACTACGATGGCGAGCTTGTCATCAGCGGTACTGGCACGATGACGAACTGGGAAAGCAGTTCAAGCTCAAATGTTCCGTGGTATGACTATCGCTCGCAGATTGAGACGGTAACAGTCGAATCCGGTGTAACAAGCATTGGAGCTTATGCGCTATATGATTGTGACAGCCTGACGAGCATAAACCTGGGGGATAGTGTAACGAGTATTGGCAGACGTGCATTCTATGAGTGCAATGGTTTGACTGACGTAGAAATCCCCGATAATGTAACGAGTATCGGTTGGTATGCATTCTATAATTGTGACAGCCTAAAGAACGTAAGCATTGGCGATGGAGTAACAAGTATTGGATATGAAGCATTTGCTTATTGCGACAGCTTGGCGAGCGTAGAGATTGGTGCCAGTGTAACGAGCATCGGTACCGGTGCATTCAGGGGTACCGGCATAACCAATATAGTTATTCCCTACAGTGTGACGACTATCGGTGCTTATGCATTTGGAGCGTGCGTAAATTTGACAAAAGCGACTATTTGCTCACGCAATGTAACAATAGGTACAAAGGCGTTTGTTGACACCCCCACCACCTTCGAGCTCCACGGTTACGCAGACTCTCCTGCGGAAGCTTATGCGATCGAAAACGGTCACACGTTTGTTGCGCTTGAAGAACCCGAGAAATTCAATCTCTCCGGCGTGACGATGACGCTCGGCGCAAGCCTCTCTCTCGATTTCGCGATCGACACCTCGAAGATCACGGGAACTGACAACTATGCAAAGATGACTATCGTTTATGCGGACGGTCGTCCGTCCGAAACCGTGACCGTGCCTCAATCCGAGTGGACACAGTACAGCGGAAACATTTACACAGCGTCGTTCACCGGTATGAGCGCAAAGCAGATGAACGATGTCGTAACTGCTGTGTTCTATAATACATACGGTCAGCCGCTCACCTATGAAAAGAGCGACAGTATTGAAACATATGCAGTCCGTATGCTTAACGGTAGTGCGGCAAGCAACGCCAAGCTGCGCAAGGTTTACGTTGATATGCTTAACTACGGTTCGGCGGCACAGACCTTCTTCGGTTATGACGAAGCCAACCTTGCTAACCGTAATCTCACCGAAACTCAAAAATCGTGGGCAACAAGTGATGTTGTTACCCTGAACAAACGCATTTCCGATGAAAGCTATGCAGGTACGACATTGACGCTTGAATCTGAAATCCAGCTTGACTTCGTTTTCTATAACAGTGCGGTCGGCACGGATTACAGTCAGCTTTATGCAATTGCGACTTACACCGATCACTATGGAAATTACAAGAGAGTAAGAATTGAGGGAAGCGACTTTATTGCATACAGCTCATCGCTCTGTCAGGTTTCGGTAACGGGCATGGCGGTTGCCGATTTCAGATCACTTGTAAAATGTACTGTATACAATGCCGACGGCGATGAAGTCGGAAGTGCCTCCGACAGCGTTGAATCTTACGCAAAACGTAATGCAGCTTCGCTTGGTGATGTTGCATCGGCGATTGTAAAGTTCTGCTCGGCATCGTACACGTATTTCCACGGTGCGGCGAAGTGCGTTATCACATTTGATGCAAACGGCGGAGAGGTTTCCGAGGCGACAAGAACTGTTGCTTACGGCGATGCTATAGGTGAGCTTCCCGTGCCGACACGAACGGATTTTAATTTCCTCGGTTGGTATACCGCAGGTGGTGAGGCTGTGAGTGAAACCGCTATTGCAACAACAGTCGGAGAGGTTAAATTCACTGCAAAGTGGGAATGCACAAATTACAGTTATGCGGTGTTTGGTGAGCTCGCTGATCTTGATCTTGATGAACTGTACATTAATATGTGGGCTGATGGAAATTATCAAGAAAACTGCGCGGTTATTCAGGTCAGAGACAAGGTGATTTCCAGTATCAATGTGGTTCAGTTCGCACAGCTTATCGGCGATGAATCCTGGCAGACGTGCGGCGCAGTATGGGCAATTTATTGTGCAGATGGAAAATATTCGCTATTCGATCAGATCGACAAAACCGCATCCGATGAGACACTTGAGAAGTACGGACTTAGCAAGGTCGAAATCGTTGACTTAACTGCACAGTCATTTAACACCGACTCCGAAACCGTATGCTATTTCATTGATACGACGGTGGAGGATAATGCCACGGTTGGTGAAATCGAGGGCCTTTGTCATATAGGTAAGCCGGAGGAGAGCGCATATTACGGAATCGGCGAAAATACGGTGATCTTCACTGATGCGCTCGGTGACGATGCCGCTGATACGGTTATAATCTTTGATGCATCCACATAATTCGCCATAATACGAAATATCCTTAATATCAAACTGCAAAATCGTTCTCGAAAGGGAACGGTTTTGTTTTTTTATAGCAGGAGTCGGAGTGTTATTATAAATTTGCTGTGTTATTATTTTACGAAGATTTTACCGTATCTCAAAACAGAATTGACACTGATGTGTTAAAATATATTAACATTTTTACAAACCAAAAGAAAGGATAGTCTATGGAATTTTTGGAATTTTGGGGACAGATGACGGCAAATCCGCTGTTGTTTGTCGCTGTTATGCTCACTCTCGGTGTTATCTTAGTAAACGGTTGGACAGATGCACCGAATGCCATTGCCACTTGTGTTGTAACGAGATGTATGCCTGCTAAAGCGGCGATACTTATGGCGGCGGTGTTCAATTTTCTCGGCGTTTTTATTATGACCAAGATAAGCAGTGAGGTTGCCGTAACGATCACCAATATGGTTAAATTCGGCGACGGTGCTGACGGAAAAACGATCATCATCGTTCTTTGTGCGGCAATGCTTGCAATTGTTATCTGGGCAACTCTTGCCTGGGCGTTCGGTATTCCAACGAGTGAAAGTCATGCGCTTATCGCAGGCCTCACCGGCGGTGCTATGGCGCTTAACGGTCTTGACGCGATCGTTTGGAGTCAGTGGGTTAAAGTGCTTTACGGTATCGTTATTTCCGTCGTTCTCGGCTTTGGATTGGCATGGCTTATATGCAAGCTTGTAACCAAGCTGTTCTTTAAGGCAAACCGCCCGAAAACAGAGCCGTTTTTCAGAGGCGCACAGATCGTCGGTGCTGCAGCTATGGCGTTTATGCACGGTGCACAGGACGGACAGAAGTTTATGGGTATCATTCTTCTTTGCGTTTATACTCTGCAGGGAACCGGTGCCGCAGGAACTGCTTTTAATATACCAACCTGGCTTATGCTGGTTTGTTCAATCGTTATGGGCGCGGGTACTGCAATCGGCGGTAAAAAGATCATCAAGTCTGTCGGTATGGACATGGTAAAGCTCGAAAAATATCAGGGCTTCTCGGCAGATATTGCTTCGGCGATCTCGCTTGTATTCTGCTCGGTGTTCGGCTTGCCGGTTTCAACCACTCATGTAAAGACTACCTCTATCATGGGTGTCGGCGCGGTAAAGAGAGTCTCTGCGATCAACTTCGGCGTTGTTAAAGAGATGGTTATGACCTGGATACTCACGTTCCCCGGCTGCGGACTGCTTGCTTACCTTGTAACTACGCTCTTCTTGAAGATATTTAACTGATGAAAGGAAACATATAAAATGGCTAAAAGTGATAAAATCTATTTTGAAAATTTCGCGGAGTGTACGGCTCTTGCAAAAAAGGCATCGGCATATCTCGTTGAATGCCTTGAAAACTATGACGCAGACAAGATCGAACAGATGATTGCCGAAATGCACGTTTTTGAACATAATGCGGACGTTAAAAAGCATGAGATGAGTGAAATGCTCGCAAAGGCGTTTGTCACACCCGTTGACCGCGAGGACCTTGATATGCTGAGTCAGCAGCTCGATAACGTTCTCGATATACTCGAGGAAGTATTACAGACACTTTATATTTACAATATCACCTCAATTGAACCGGCTGCGATTGATTACGCAAAGCATCTTGTTAAGGCCTGCTCGCTGCTTTCGGATATCATGGCTGAATTTGAAAACTTCAAGAAATCAAAGAAGATTCATGCTCTTGTTATCGAGTGTAACGATGTTGAGGAGGAATGCGATAAGCTCTATCTCTCAACAATACGTGAGCTTACAAAAAATTCCGGCGATGTTCTGAAAGTACTTTCCTGGTCTAAAATTTACGAGTGCTTCGAGGAGTGTATCGATGCCTGCGAGCACGTCAGCGAGTGTGTCGGTTCGATCATCATGAAAAACACATAAGTTTGATTTTAAGCGTTACGCTTTTATATGCAAAAATACGCACTATGGAGAGATAACTCTTTCATAATGCGTATCTTTTTTATGTATTTATTTTTTATCCGGCAGACGGTCGATCACCGGCACTTCGGCGGCTTTTTTCATCACATACTTCGTATTGAACGTGATATGTGCGAAGTTTTCAAGCTCCTCCATGCGGTACCATGCCGTCAGAATGTCGCGTGCCCATGTGAGTGCGCCGTGACTTGCGAGAAGCAGTGCGCGGCTGTCTTTTGCAAAAGGTGCAACCGAGTCGGCAACTCCCTCTGTTCCGGGAGGTGAATATTCGGTTACGGGTACGACTCCGAGGTTCATCATTGCGGCAGGGTATATCGGTGCATCAAGCGGCTCGCGTGCTATTGCAAACGAGGTTGCATAAAGGGGATGAGCGTGTACCACTGCGCCGATTTCGGGGTTCTCACGGTAAAGTCGCAGGTGCATTTTCGATTCGCTTGATGCTTTACGTTCACCTTCGATGACCGTTCCGTCCGAGATGCGCACCTTGATGAACATATCCTCGGTCATGCCGCCCTTGGAAACTCCCGTTGGCGTTACGATCGCGTGCTCACCGTCGGGAGTGCGGACGCTCAAATTGCCGTCGTTCGCCGCAACGAAGCCGCGCAGGTACATTTTGTTGCCGACGTCGATCATATCGGCGATAAGCTTTTTTTCGATGTCTGTCATTTTTCGCTCTCCATTATCTTTGCAATATTTTCGGTGTAGTTTGGTTTTATGATGCCACGCTCGGTGATGATTGCCGTTATAAGCTCGTTTGGCGTTACGTCAAATGCCGGGTTGAATACGCCGACATCCTCGGGCGCCATGCGTGTTTCGTACCACATTTCGGTAACCTCGTCACTTTTACGCTGTTCAATCGGTATCAGCTCGCCCGATTTTAATGTTACGTCGATGGTTGAGGTCGGTGCGGCGACGTAAAACGGGATGCCGTAGTATTTTGCGAGTATTGCAACGCCCGATGTGCCGATCTTGTTTGCCGCGTCACCGTTTGCCGCGATTCTGTCAGCTCCGACGATGACTGCCTGTATTTTGCCGTCCTTCATCACCTGCGATGCCATATTGTCACAGATCACCGTGGTGTCAACTCCGTCGCACACAAGCTCGTATGCGGACAGTCGCGCACCTTGGAGAAGCGGACGTGTTTCGTCGCAGTAGACCTTGAAGCTCATTCCTTTTTCGCGTCCGACGTGGATCGGTGCAAGTGCGGTGCCGTAGCGAACGGTTGCAAGCTGACCTGCGTTGCAGTGTGTGAGTATGCCGCAGCCGTCGGTTAAGAGAGAGAGCCCGTGCTCGCCGATTGCTTTTGATGAGGCGATGTCCTCGTCACGTATCGCTTTACACTCTGCAAGGAGTCTGGTGGCGCACGCCGTGACCGTTCCGCCGTTTTCGATGAAGGTGCTTGCCGTTTTGTACATTCGATCGAGCGCCCAGAAAAGGTTGACTGCGGTGGGACGTGACGATGCGAGGTAGTCTTTATCTGCTTTTAACAGATCGAGAAACTGTGCCGGATCGGTGACGCCTTTTTGCATGATTGCGTGAGCGGCGAGATAGAGTGCGATTCCTGCGGCGACGCCGATTGCAGGTGCACCTCTGACCTTGAGTTTTTTTATGGCGTCCCAGATTTCGCTCGGGGAGTAAAGGCTTATCAGGCGAAGCTCGGTTGGGAGGAGTGTTTGGTCGATGATGACAAGCGCAGGTGCGGCTTCGTCGAGCATGACCGTATCGGGGAGTTTGCTGAATGTATTGTTCATGGCTGGTGTTCCTTTGTTTTTTCGTTGTTGTAGTAATTATAGCATATCGTGGCGGAATTTGCAACAGGGGCGTGGGAATTTACAAGCGAGATGTCGAAAAAATCGGGGGTGTTGGTGAAATGGGAGAAAATTTAGTACGGTAGTTGACAGAAGCGAATGTGCATGATATAATTACTGTGTGTTATTATACCCGTATTTTAAAGGAGGATATATTTGTGAAAAAGATTGTTAGTTTTATTTTGGCTTGCTGTGTTGTGGTGAGCATACTGCCGCTGACAGTGTTTGCGGCGACGAATACCGATAGCGAAGATTTGATCTTTACATACAATGGGCACTCATATTGTGTTTTTGATATATCTATATCATGGGAAGAAGCTAAAATCCTTTGTGAAGATATAGGCGGTCATTTGGCAACTATAACATCCGAAGAAGAAAATTCTTTTATTACAAATCTGCTTTCAAAAGATTACTATTACATAGGTGGCACAGATGCAAATTGTGAAGGAAATTGGACGTGGGTTACTGGAGAACCTTGGACCTACTCAAATTGGGATACAAGAGGTGCAAATGAGCCCAACAATGGTAATGGAGGAGATGCACAAAATTTTTTAGCCATCTATGGAAAAAGCACAATCACCCGTTACAACGCTGTAGGCTCTTGGGACGATGCATGGGGAATTACTGAAAAAGATTTTCGAAATTCAGTTGGCGGCTTCATTTGCGAGTGGGACAGTGAATATTGCATTCCGAAAGAAACAATTAGTTTTAACGGGCACTCATATTTCGTTTACGATATACCCATGACATGGGAAAAAGCCAATATCTTTTGTGAAAATGTGGGTGGGCATTTGGTGACTATTACATCTGAAGATGAAAATAATTTTGTTACATCGCTTATTAAAAATGCAACTAAATCGTTGTACTGGTTAGGCGGACTGGATAAATTGCACGATAATAATTGGCAATGGATTAATGGAGAAGAATGGAATTATAGCAATTGGAATTCTAAAGAGCCAACAGGGGGACAATATTGTTTGGCGATATACTCTGACAAAGCAGCTACAGATATAGACAATAGTTGTGTATACGGAAAATGGATTGATAATCCAAACAATGGTACTTCTGGTTTTACGATTGATAAAATGGGTTTCATTTGCGAGTGGGATAATGGCATCACCACAGATGAATTCAACGAGGCAATATACAGAGCCAGTTACATATCAACTAATTTGATTGGAACATTGGGGTATGATTTTTATACGCGCGAAGGTGCAGCGGAGATTATGGTTCGCTGTCTGAACGAAAACGGATTTGCATACTCGGCAGGTGCGTGGAAAGCATTTACGGAAACAATTGATTCCTTACAAGATATAGACAATTTACGGCAAATGCACATAGAGCAGGAAGATATGTATAGTGCGCTCATATTGGAAACGCTAAAGGCGTCTTCGGAAATTGCCATCGTTGACCAAACAAAATCTAATACAAAAGTTATTACGGAGGCGGTTTCTCTTATAAACAGTTGTTTGGAATCTAGTTTTGAATATGATTATGGTGATTTTACCGGTTTGCGTGAGGATTGGAAAAGTCTATCCACATCAGATCAGTTGGAAATATCATCTGAACTTGATAGAAAATTTACTCAATTTTTAGAAGAGCAAGTTGGCGCAGATTATGTTGAAATCAGTAAAGTATTTAAAGGATTTGGTGAAGCGCTCGAATGTGTGGATTCTATTGAAACATATGTTGAACAAGTCTTAGCCAATATTCAGCTAGTAAGTTTAACAGATTCTATGAAATCTGTATTAAATGAAATGTATACCGTTTGTCCCGATAGTTCACCGCATATGAAGTCTGCGCTGAAAAATTGCATCGAAGTAATAAACGCTAGCGAAGATGAGTTGCTTAGAAAAATAGTTGGAGATCCAGCAATAAAGTGTGCCGGAAATTTAGTGTCTGGAATGATCGTAGATAAATGGTGGGACATTGTAAAAACCAAAGTTAATATAATGTATCCGGAAGTTGGAATAATTTTTGCTGCGTATGAAGCTGGTGAATTTTTGCTGGAATACGTATTTAACACAAGCGATATTACAGAACAGTATTACAAATTGATAGCCATATTAAATCTTGAAACTGTAATTGATGCGGTTCTTGAAAATACTAGTGAAAAATTTCTTGCAAATCAAGGAATGGAAGAAGCTGAGGTATTTTTGTCGGCGATAGATTTATTCTATTCAATTAGAGATATCGATTGTGAAAACACGCTGAAGTTCTGTGATATTGCTGATGAATCCCTTGCACAGAAAATTGCTGTTGCATTTGGAGCGGCAGATTTCAGTAAATCGCGGTATTATATAAATCTGAAGCGGAGTGAATACCGAAGTAACTATACCGCCATGCTCGAAAATTGGATAGATTCTTTGCGATACACAGATATTGACTTGTATGAAAAATATACCGGACACACGATATTAAGTGGCGAGTCTGTTTTAAAGTACAATAAAACATACAACTATGCGTGTCCTGTTAATGTATATGTGTACGACGAGCAAAACGCGCTTGTTGCTTACGTTAAAGACGGAATTCCGTATGCAACGGGTAATGTTTCTATAGTTATAGATGGTGACGAGAAAAAAATATATTTCGCTGACTATAGAACGTACCGCATCGAGAGCGAGGGATATGATGTGGGAAGTATGGACGTCACCATTACCGAGTATGCCACTGATGGAACTGTTGTAAGAAATGCTAATTTTAATCAGCTTCCTGTTGATGTTGATTTAACTTATGCAACAGTTACAAAAGCAGAATCTATTGATGACATCGACTATCAATTAGCTATTGACGAAGAGAATGTAGTTACATCTGATTATGACTCTCTTATTCCCAATGGTGATGCGTATAATGTTACGATAACTGAGGGGTATATTTCCAGTAATAGTGCAAACGAGTCAAAATTCGAATATTATTCTGGTGCACTTTTTGATGTGACTGCATATATACCTGACGGGTATGAATTCGTAAGTTGGACTTCAAATGTTGGTGCAGGAATTTTTAAAGCTCCCGACAGTATAACAACGACTGTTATTATGCCAAGTGAAGATATTGTTATCAGTGCAATATTTGCAGAAACGGATGAGCTGACTTCGGGATATTGCGGAGATAATCTCGAGTGGGTGCTCTATAGAAGTGGTGAACTTGCAATTTCTGGCAGCGGCGCGATGTGGGAATGGACAAACGCTGAAGACACA
Source organism: uncultured Lachnospiraceae bacterium (assembly GCA_964430755.1). Lineage (GTDB taxonomy): Bacteria > Bacillota > Clostridia > Oscillospirales > CAG-272 > Flemingiibacterium. The sequence continues at coordinate 32,565 of CAYSFT010000007.1, forward strand.
CCATGGTATTGTAATGAGAAAATTATATCTGTAGCTATTGATGAAGGAGTAACATCAGTCGGAGATTATGCATTCGAAGAGTGTTGTAATTTGAAAGAAGTTACAATACCCAAAAGTGTAACACGGATAGGAGAGGACTCATTGAGTTCGCTGTTAACTATCACTATCTATTGTTACAACGGATCGACGGCAGAAACATACGCAATCGAGAACGGATACACCTTTGTCACACTTGCCGAAGTCCCCGAACCGTTCGACCTCTCCGGCGTAACGATGACACTGGGCAGCTCGCTCTCCCTCGACTTCGCAGTTGATACATCCAAGCTCACGGGAACTGATAACTATGCCGAATTTACAATCGTTTACGCAGACGGTCGTTCGTCCGAAACCGTGACCGTTCCGCAGTCTGAGTGGACTGCATACAGCGGCACAATCTACACCGCGAAGTTCACAGGTATGGCGGCGAAGCAGATGAATGACGTTGTAACGGCTGTGTTCCATAATGCTGACGGTCAGGCGTTGACAATTGAAAAGAGCGACAGCATCGAGACTTATGCAATACGTATGCTTAACGGCAGTGCGGCAAGCAACAAGAAGCTTCGTGCAGTATATGTCGATATGCTTAATTATGGTGCGGCGGCGCAGGCACAGTTTGAGTACGATGAAGCTAACCTCGCTAACCGTAACCTCACCGATGCGCACAAAGCGTGGGCAACCACGTCCGTTACAACTACCGACAACCGAGTCAAAGGAACAGGTTATGTTGGTTCAACGCTTACCCTTGCAGGCGAAATTCAGCTCGACCTCGTGTTCAACAACAGCGCAGTAGGCACGGATTACAGTTCGCTTTATGCAATTGCAACCTACACTGATCATTACGGAAACGTAAAGAGTATACGTGTCGAGGGAGCTGACTTCATCAAGTACAGTTCAACACTTTGTCAGGTTTCGATCACCGGAATGGCAGTTGCAGATTTCAGAAGCGTTGTAAGCTGTACCGTTTACAATCAGGAAGGCGTTGCAATAGCAAATGCGGCGGACAGCATTGAATCTTACGCAAACCGTAATGCAGCAAGCCTTGGCGCAATGGTGGATTCCATCGTCAAGTTCGGCGCATCGAGCTACAACTATTTCCATTAATCGCATAAACAAAAACGAGGAGCTGTCACAAACGACGGCTCCTTTGTTGTTCAGTTGTCCCCACGGTGCATATCGCCGGAGGTGAACTTTATCGCGCGCTCAACGGCATCCTTGGCGTTACCCCACGGCTCACTGTCGTAACGGTAATCGAACTTTTTGCAGAACCAGCTGACGTCCTCGCGCAGCTCATCAAAATATGTATTAACGACGGTGGAAACGTCCTTGTAAAAATCAGGGAAGCGTTTTTTCGATAGTCCGTGGCGAGCGTGTTCGACGAACATACGGTAATGCGGCAGGCAGATGTACGGCTGTGCGCGCAGTTTTTCGCGGAAGTCACTGTCCTGATCCCAAAGAAGCACGGCGGTTTCCATCATCTTGGTGAACGAAAACTCAATCCGTCCGCAGACGTAACAGGTTCCCTCAAGCTCGGCAAGGCGTTTCATCGGTTCAACGCCGACACCCTTCAGCGCAGCGAGTCCTTTACCGTTTGTATCCTTTCGCAGCTCATTCAGATGACTTTCGAGCATCAGTGCCATTCCGAGGCGGTTTTTTCGCGTGAACATCATGTCGTAATGTGTCTTGCAGAAGCCCTGTTCGTTAGTTTTGATACGGGTGTCGGGTTCCATCATTGATGCGCCGAGGATCAGCTCAAGCTCGTTTTCCTCAAGCTTATTGTAAAGTGCACAGAACGGACATCCGCAGGCGTGATCGTCACTCGAAGCGTCAAATGCTTCGTTTACGGGTATTGTGTATATTTTTTCCATGGTGGTCTCCTTTTGGCGGTGCGGTGAATTATAGTTTAGAGTGCCCTCATCAGTCGAGCAAAGCTCGACAGCTTCCCCCAAGGGAAGCCTTTTGGTAACAATTTATTTGCAAAACAAAGTATGGCGGCACTTCAAAAAAGCTTTTAAATACTTCATTTTCATACTCGCAAATCTAACTTAAAGCCTTCCCTCGGGGGAAGGTGGCACGCCGTAAGACGTGACGGATGAGGGCACATAAACCATAATTTACATTTTACATCGCGCACTTGATTTATTAATATTATACCTTTATAATAAGAATAAAACAAGCGTTATTTTATTAATTTACGGAGTTTTTCATGAAAATTTCAACTTTAGTGCCGAATGTGACCGAATTTTGCGCTGACGGTGTTACTGCCGTTCGCATAGACGGACTTGATAATTTCAAAATATCGCAGATTTTTGACTGCGGACAGTGCTTCCGTTTTGATCCGGTAACGTCACAGCGTCATGCCTGCGAAATAGAGGGTGTCGCCCACGGGCGTTATATTCGTCTCGGGCAGGATACGCCCGATTCGGTGACGATATATAATACCACTGCTTCCGATTATGAAGCGATCTGGAAGCACTACCTCGCGCTTGACCTTGATTACACAGAGGTGCGCCGTGACATTGCCGAGCGTTTTTCGCTTGCGACAGGTGGGCGTGACGTTATAATGCCACGTGCGATGGAGTGCGGTGACGGTATTCGTATACTGCGTCAAGATCCGTGGGAAGCGGTTTGCTCGTTCATCGTTTCGCAGAACAACAATATTCCGCGGATCAAGAAGATAATTGCCGCGATGAGCCGTGAATGGGGAGAGCCGATATTTTACGGCGGCGAGGTATATTATTCGTTCCCGACTGCAGAGGCGCTCGTCAAAGCGGGAGAAAAGGCGATATTTGATATCAAGACGGGATTTCGTGCGAAGTACATATACGATGCGGCGTGCAAGGCGGTGAGCGGTGAACTCGATTTTGCGGCGATCACCACGGCGTCACCCGACGTGGCGGCACAAATGCTGTGTTCGATTAAAGGAGTCGGACCGAAAGTGGCGGCGTGTGCGATGCTGTTCGGCTTTGACAAAACCGAGGCGTTCCCGATTGACGTTTGGATAAAGAGGGTGCTTGCGAAATATTATCCCGACGGACTCGACATATCTGCGCTCGGCAAGTACGCCGGCATTGCGCAGCAATATTTATTTTATTATGAAAGATATCATGCGTAAGGTAGGGTAAATTATAGTTTAGAGTGCACTTGAGGCTCCCTCCATGAGGGAGCTGTCGCCGTAGGCGACTGAGGGAGTAATTCATTGCCTAAAGCTACCGTTCCCATATGAATACTGCAATTATCTCAACGCAGAACTCCTTCCGTCACGCTTCGCGTGCCACCTCCCTCAAGGAGGGAGGCTTACAAAGTATTCCGCAAATCTCACCGCGAAACTATAATTTATCAAAGCAAATTATAACGAAGGTGTAAATTTATAAAACCCTCTTGCATTATTCAAAAAAATCTGCTATAATATATTGGTAACAGCGACAAGCTGTAAAATAAGGCCATACCAGCCGGGGAATTAGCGGTGCCTTGTACCTGCAATCCGCTACAGCAGGGGTGGACTTCCTTTAATAAGGGCTGACTTTGTGTGGTCTGCACGTCGGGTCTTATGTGTTGACGGATGGGTCTCGCGCAATCGGAGGCTGTGAACCATGTCAGGTGGGGAACCAAGCAGCATTAAACGGTTACTTCGATGTGCCGCGAGGTCACCTGTCCCGAGCATATTCCGCCGTTCACGCACGTAAGGGCAGTTCGAGTTTTTGGTGTATGGTCTTATTTTACAGCTTGTCACATTTTTTAGAGAGGACGTGGAGATTTGCATCAGGCACTTTACAGAAAATGGCGTCCGCAGACCTTTTCCGATGTTTGCGGTCAGGATCACATAACCGCAATTTTACGCTGGGGTGTCGAAAACGGTAAAACCTCGCACGCCTATCTTTTTACGGGTTCACGCGGTACCGGTAAAACCACCTGCGCGAAGATTCTTGCCAAGGCGGTCAACTGTAAGTCGCCCGAGCGAGGTAACCCTTGCGGAAAATGTGACGCTTGTCTTGCTGCGGCGAAAAGCAGCTGTATTGATATTATCGAGATGGACGCGGCATCGAATAACGGTGTTGACGATATCCGTCAGATACGCGACGAGGTTGAATATCTGCCTGCCGAGCTTACGAAAAAGGTCTACATCATAGATGAGGTTCATATGCTCTCACCGAGTGCGTTCAATGCGCTCTTAAAAACGCTTGAAGAGCCTCCGGCGCACGTTATGTTCATCCTCGCGACGACCGAGCTTCAGAAGATTCCGGCAACGATACTCTCTCGCTGTCAACGCTTCGATTTCAGGCGTATCGCGAGTGAGGTTATTGCCGAGCGGCTTGAATATATCGCTAAAGAAGAGGGAATAGAGCTTGATCATGAGGCGGCGTTTATGCTGGCTCACCTGGCTCAGGGCGGTATGCGTGACGCGATATCGCTGCTTGAATTATGTTCGGGTGAAAACAAGCCTGTGACAACGGCTGTGGTTGAGGAAATTGCAGGCACGGGCGGTCGTGACGTTATAATAAAGCTTCTCGAGGCGATTTGCGACAAGGACTATGACACGATCTTTGACGAGATTGGAAAAATCTTTATGTCGAGCAAGGATCTTTCGGTGTTATGGCAGGATATTATCGCCTTTTACCGCGATATGCTCGTTGTTAAAACCACGAAAAGCTCGCGCGAGTACCTTGATCTTTCCGAGCGTCAGTATGCCGAGCTTATGGAGATTTCGGGACGGTTCGCGGTTGAAACGCTTATTTATCACGGTAAGCTTCTCGATGAGGCTCTTGCTTCAATGCGTCTCTCTGCAAGCTCGAAGCGGCTTATTGCCGAGATGACATTGGTTCGTATGTGTGACGAGAGGTTTTCAGCGACGAACGAGGCGCTTGCTTCACGTATCACTATGCTTGAAGACAAGCTCAAATCCGGTGCGTACCGAAGTGAACCGGTTTCTGCGGCAGAAACACCGAGAACCGTTGAAAGCAGTCCCGTTTCATCGCTAAAAGAGAAAGCGGACGTAAAAGCGGACACGGCGAAGAATGAGCCAAACGAAGCGGCACCCGTTAAAAAAGAATACCGTCAGCTTCCTTATTGGGCGGACTTTGTTGAGAAGTGCTGTGAGCGTGACATCATGCTCGGAACGCTGCTTCGCGAGTCGGCAAAGGGCTTCACTGTCAATACGGACGAGCTGATTCACATTCGCACGGGCAACACGATGGCACTCACGATAATCACCAATATGTTCACGTCCATGTTTGAGATACTCAATACATTCGAGGACGGACGCCTTAACACAAGCTCGGTGAAGCTTGAATATGCGCCCGAGAAAAAAGAGGACACCAATGCGGCATTTGACGACCTTGCTCGCGCTGCCGATGAAGTAAAATAATTACATTGAAAGGATAACAACACAATGAAAGCACGTTTACCAAAGGGAATGGGCGGCGGCCCTCAGAATATGAACGCAATGATCAGACAGGCGCAGAAGATGCAGGAGGATATGGCTTCGATGCAGGCTGAGCTTGAAGAGCGCGAATATGACGTATCTGTCGGCGGCGGAGTTGTTGCCGTTAAGATCAGCGGCAAGAAAGAAATACTTTCCATCGACATCAAGCCCGAGATCGTTGATCCCGACGATATTGAAACCCTTTCCGATCTGCTTGTTGCGGCTGTTAACGAGGCGATCAAGAAGGTTGAATCTGACAGTGCTTCCGAGATGCAGAAGATAACCGGTGACATGGGTATGGGCATACCCGGTCTGTTTTAAGACCTATGGCGGAGTATATTCTTCCGCTTGAAAAGCTGATCGAGCAGTTTCGCAAATTGCCCGGCATCGGCAAGAAAACCGCAGTACGGCTTGCTTTTTCGGTTCTTGAGTTTTCAAACGAAGAGGCAGAGGCGTTTGCCGAGGCGGTTATCGGAGCGAAGTCGAATGTACACACTTGCTCGGTTTGTCAGAATTATTCGGACGGCGAGCTTTGTCCCGTTTGTGCCGACCCCGAGCGTGACCGTTCTGTGATTTGTGTCGTTGAGGATGCAAAGGCGGTCATGTCGCTTGAAAAGGTTAAGGAGTTCGGCGGCGTTTATCATGTGCTCCACGGTGCAATATCTCCTATGGAGGGAATCGGGCCGGATAAGCTTCGTATACGCGAGCTGATGATGCGTCTCACCGAGGAGGTAAACGAGGTCATTATCGCCACAAACCCGACTGTTGAGGGTGAAGCTACTGCGATGTACTTAACCAAGCTTATAAAGCCGCTCGGCATTAAGGTTTCACGCCTTGCTTACGGTATTCCCGTCGGCGGTGAGCTTGAGTATGCCGATGAGGTGACGCTGATGCGTGCCCTTGAGGGACGCAGGTCTATGTGACCGATTAATGTTTTGAGCTATAAATATTTAAGGAGGTATTTTAAATGGCAGTACCGAAGAAAAAGGTCTCGAGTGCGAGACGCGACAAGAGAAGATCAAACGTCTGGAAGCTTGAGCTGCCGGGTATGACAAAATGCCCGAAGTGCGGCGAATACAACCTCGCACACAGAGTTTGCAGAGCTTGCGGAACATATAAGGGCGAGCAGGTTATAAATGTTGACTGATCACATACCCGTGAGGCATTACGTCTTACGGGCTTTTCTTTTTGTCGGCAAGGTAAATTTTTGACTTATTTATATCAATTATTTGACCTTGACACGCCGCCAAATCTATGATATACTGTACGCGGAAAGGTGAAATTTCTTTCCCGATTGCGAAATGTTGAGGAGAAAAATCATGGATATGACAATTGCACGTATTGGAGACAATGCAACCGTAAAATATGCCGCGACCGAGCTTCGACGCTTGATTCGCAAAATGGATAAGTATAAGCTCGTTCAGATAAGAAAATACGACAGCAAAATCGACACCGATGAGGATATCATCTGGGTTGGTCTTGACGGCTCATGCGAGGAAAACAATCTCGACGATGCCATATATATTGACGTCAAGAACGGCAGCGGTATCATCACCGGTGCAAATCCCCGCCCGGTTCTTATAGCTGTTTACCGCTTTATGTGTGAGCTTGGATGACGTTTTCTGCGTCCCGGAGACGGCGGAGAGAAGATTCCCGAAAAGGCTATTGTAAACGAGGAAATAAACGTTCACGTTGACGAAAAAGCATCTTACCGTCACCGCGCTGTCTGCATTGAGGGCGGTACTGCTTACGAGCACGTTTACAACATGATCGACTGGCTTCCCAAGGCTTATATGAACGGTTACTTTATGCAGTTCCAGATTCCCGCACTGTTCTTCAGAAACTTTTATCAGATTCCAAATCCATATTTTCCTCGAAAGTCTATTGATGTGGACGAGGTCACTCACGTTTGGGCAGACCTTGAAGATGAGATAGCACTTCGCGGACTCAATTATCACGCAGTCGGTCACGGCCGGACCAATGAATCGTTCGGTATTCACATATCAGGCTGGCAGAGATACAGAAAACCGCTTACGCCCGAGAGTAAAGAGTGTCTTGCCGAGGTTAACGGTGTTCGTGAGCTGAATGACGGATTCCCTGCAATGACCGAGCTTTGTTATTCCAAGGATCACGTGAGAAGCGGTATTGTTGACACAATTGTTGATTACTGCAAGAACCATCCGACGGTGAATTATCTCCACTTCTGGCTCAGCGACGGTAACAATTGTCACTGCGAATGTGAGGACTGCCGCGATACGCTTCCGTCCGATTATTACGTAATGATGCTTAACGAGCTTGATGAAAAGCTGACTGCCGCAGGACTTGACACGAAGATCGTCTGCCTTATTTACAAGGCACTTCTCTGGGTGGCACAAAAGAACAAGATCAAGAATCCCGACCGATTTGTTCTCATGTTTGCCCCCATAACCCGTTCTTACAGCTCATCGTATGCAGACGTTGATCTTGATGCACCGGTCGAGCTCGATCCTTATGTTCGCAACAAGGAGATCGCACCGTCCTCGGTTGCACAGAATGTTGCATACCTTAAAACATGGCAGAAGGATCAGCTTAACAAGGACAGCTTCCTCTTTGACTATCACCTCATGTGGGATCACTATAACGATCCCGGTTACTATGAGGTTGCGCGCGGTGTTCACAAGGACATGACCGGCCTTGAGCATATCGGAATCAACGGTATGGTCAGCTGTCAGCTTCAGAGAGAATCCTTCCCGACGGGACTTCCGATGTATTCGATGGCGAGAGGACTCTGGGATAAAACCTCGAAATTTGAAGATATTGCAAAGCAATATTTCACTGCGGCATTCGGCGAGGATGCAGAGGTTGTCGAAAACTATCTCTCGACTCTCTCGAAGCTCTTTGGCATTGACTTTATGAGATGTGAATCCACTATGACAAATGAAGAAATGGCGGCGAGTGTACGCGAGGCAAAGCGTGCTGTAACCGAGTTTAGTGCGGAGTATATCAAGTCGAAGAGCGACATTTCCATCGACTGGAAGCTGCTTGATTATCATGCTGATGTCTGCATTATGTATGCGGATATGCTTCTTGCAGGTCTTGCAGGCGACAATGATGCAATGCAGAAGGAATGGGAGGTTCTCGCCGACTACATTTCACGCACCGAGCCGGAGCTTCACGAATATCTTGATATGCGCTCGTTCAGATTCGGCTGGCCGATGGTTAACAAGTGGACCAAGGAAAGAATAAAACCGGTTAAGTGAAAATTACGTAACGAGCATTTCACGCATCCGACTTACGGTAACATTTGCCGATATAGGTCAATTTCAACAAATTCAGATTATTTTTATATAACTATTGACAAATCGGGCAAAATAATATATAATAAATTAGTTGGTACTTTGTGTAAGGCAAAAACGGAGGTGTAATCATGGCAATTGATATGCGCTCGGTTCTCTCGGGCGAAGTGGCAAAACTGCCCATTGATTATGACTTTTCATTAACCGAAAAGGACTTCGGCTTTGACACGGATATTGACGGTGTGGTTTTTTCAAAGCCTGCACATATAAGCGGTGAGATCGTTAATATGGGCGGTTATATCGGACTTTCTGCCACGGTGAGCGTTTCATATAATGCCGAATGTGCACGCTGCTTAAAGCCACTTGAACGTAGCTTTGAGGTGACGTTTGAGCGTACGGTCGTGAACCGCGGAGAGCTTGTCAACACGAGTGAGGACGAGGCTGATGACTATATTCAGATAGTTGACGGTATGCTTGAGCTTGACTCTGTTGCAGCGGAGCAGTTACTTATGGAGTTCCCGATGAAGGAGCTTTGCAGCGATGATTGCAAGGGCTTATGTCCGAAGTGCGGTAAGGATCTTAACGAGGGCGAATGTGGCTGTCCTACAAAAGAAATTGATCCGAGACTCGCAATTTTGCAAAAACTACTTGAAAAATAAAAATAATTGATGTATAATATAAAGTGTTATACAGTTAAGGAGGTGTCGTGAAATGGCAGTACCGAAGAAGAAAGTCTCCAGTGCGAGACGCGATAAGAGAAGATCTAACGTTTGGAAGCTCGAAATGCCGGGTATGACAAAGTGCCCCAAGTGCGGTGAATACAACCTCGCACACAGAGTTTGCAGAGCTTGCGGAACCTATAAGGGTGAACAAGTCATCAACGTTGACTAAGTTAAAAAATGCCTGCTGTTTTTGCGACGGTGGGTATTTTTTATTTTAACTTTTCACTCCACTTGACAAATTTTATGCCATGCTGTAAAATTAATGTATCACAGTATTTTGGAGGACGTATGGACGGTAAGCTTGAATTAACGCTGATTCCACGCGATGAAAGCTGGCTTGACGGCGGAGAGGTTGCGGTTCCGCTTGAGGTGACCGTTTCGGAAAACAGGGCGACAGTTGAATATTATCCGTCGGCAGAGGCAATTGTTATGGAATTTGTCGAGCGGTTCGGCGAGAAAGCTTATGCGCTGCTTTCCGATGAAGCGATATCATTCGCAGTGAATTTGTTCACCGGATTTCTTGAAAAATACGGCTTTTCGTTGAGTCCCGATTCGGAGGATTATTATATAAACTGCACGCTTCACGCTGCGTGTGCCGAATCGCATCCCGAGGTTCAAAGACTTACGGGTGGTGAGGGATATAACGATCTCACCGACACCGATATTGACGGTCTTATCGGCGAAGGTTACATCATTTATGCGGCTGTGATCGGGAACGATATTGTCGCCGTTGCAAACACGGGTGTGCCGATAACAGAAGACACGCCGCATGAGGTTGAGATTGGTGTTGACACGGCGAAAAATTATCGGAGGAACGGTTACGGTCGAGCGTGTATATCCGTGCTTGTTAATGAACTTTCAGATCTTGGGCATACTGCAATATATGAGTATGCTTCAAAAAATACGGCTTCCGCACGGCTCATTGAAAGTCTTGGCGGCAAGGTAATATCGCATAAATTTTATATAGTCGGTTTCAGAGAATAGGAGAGGGAATTATGGCATTTGACGCAGGAATGGTTGCGGCTATCGTAAACGAGCTTAACGAGCGGATAGTCGGTGCGCGTGTTGAAAAGGTCACACAGCCCGAACGCGATGAGCTGGTGCTGCTTTTGCATCTCGGACGCGAAAATATGCGTCTTTCGCTCTCATCGGGCACGAACAATCCGCATTTTAATATCACATCTGCCGTCAAGGAAAATCCAATGACGCCGCCGATGTTTTGTATGCTGCTTCGCAAGCATCTGACGGGTTCGCGCATATGTTCGGTGACACAGCTCGGGTTTGAGCGCGCGGTGGAATTTGGGTTCGACTGTTACGATGAAATGGGCTTTGAAACGAAGAAATATCTCGTCACCGAGACGATGGGAAAATACAGCAATATTATACTGCTTAACGCTGAAAAAAAGGTTATAAGCGCACTGAAAATAATTGACCTTGCAACGAGTAATGTTCGTCAGATCCTGCCGGGATTTCCGTATGAGCTGCCGCCGGAGCAGAAGAAAATGTCACCGCTTAATGTCACCGAAGCGGAGTTTCGTGCGGCGTTTGACGGGGCTGAAAACCTGCCTGCGGATAAGTTTATTTTGTCGAATTTTTACGGTTTTGCGGCGATTACGGCACGTGAAATTGCCTGCCGCGCGATGGGACGTTCGGACGTGCCGATTTACGATTGTGACGTCGACCGTATGTGGCAGAGCTTCACATATGTTGTCGGATGTTTGACCGATAAAAAATGTGAGCCGTGGCTGGTTTCGGACGCTTCGGGAAAGCCCATTGAGTACCTTTTCTTTGCGCCGGTTGAATACGGTTCGGATTTTGAAGTGAAGCGACTTGAAACGTTTGGCGAGCTGCTTGATGAATATTTTTCGCTGCGTGACCGCGCAGAGCGTATACGTCAGCGTACTGCCGACATTTTCAGGCTTCTCACCAATGCCGAAACACGACTTTTAAAAAAGGTTTCGCTCCAGCGTCAGGATCTTGAATCGTGCGCAGACAAGGAGCGTTACAAGCTGTGGGGCGATTTGATAACCGGTAACATTTACCGTCTTTCGCGCGGAATGGAGACGGCGGTGCTTGAAAACTATTATGATGATGACTGTCCCACGGTGGAAATACCGCTTGACAAGCGTCTCACTCCCCAGCAGAATGCGCAGAAATATTACAAGAAATATGCGAAGGCAAAAACTGCCGAAATCGAGCTTGCAAAGCAGATAAAGCTTGCCGAAACGGAGCTTGAGTATATTTACACGGTTTTCGATTCGCTGACACGTGCCGAGAGCGAGAGTGACATTTTAGAGATACGCGAGGAGCTTCACGGCTCGGGGTATGCTTCGAGAATGAAAAACTATTCGCCAAAGAAGATGACCGCTCCGAAGCTGATGGAGTTTAAATCAAGCGGCGGTTACCGTATCCTCTGCGGAAAGAATAATCATCAGAACGATTACCTCACAACGCGGCTTGCCTCAAAGCACGATTATTGGTTTCACGTTAAAAATCAGCCGGGCTCGCACTGCGTGATGTTCACAGAGGGAGAAGAACCCCCCGAGCGTGATTTTACGGAAGCGGCGATGATAGCGGCGCATTATTCAAAGGCATCGGAGGGAGTCAACGTGGCGGTTGACTACACGTTGATACGAAACATTCGCAAGCCGAACGGTTCAAAGCCTGGTTTTGTGACCTATAACACAAATTATTCCGCGTATGTTACGCCTGACGCGAAGGTGGTACAATCGCTTCGCGTGAAATGATACAACAGAGCTGTCCCCGATTCGTGCGGACAGCTTTTTGCGTTGTGCGGCAAATTGTGGTTTGGAATTCCCTCATCAGTCATGCCGTAGGCATGACAGCTTCCCCCGAGGGAAGCCTTTGAAGTTGATTTGCGTGAATGAAACGAAGGATCACGAGAAGGATTTTGAAATTCTCTCATTTTATCTTGCTGCTCATAGTTGTCGAAAGGCTTCCCTTGGGGGAGAGCTGTAAAAGATTGCTTCGCAACTTTGACTGATGAGGGCAATACGGCGAAAACCGGATGAGGGCACACTAAGCTATAATTTATCTCCCATTCTAAATGTACAAAAAAATAATTTCTTCATTATTAAAAGAAAATTTTCAAAAATATATAAAAAACACTTGAAATTTTATCCTGTAAGAGTTATACTATTAAGAGGTATATTATTTTGTAAGAATATTCGGTTTTGTAAATGCCGGATTTTTTCACGAAAAATTACATCAAGCTGCTGCCCGAAAGGAATACTTGATTATGAACGATATAATTTACTGGGTGTGGCTCTCGCAGAAAAACGGGCCCGGACATTCCGATGCAATTCGTATGCTTCAGTATTTTCCCGGCGGTGCACGTGAAATTTACGAAGCTACAAACGAACAGCTTTTAGCTTGTAAGGATTGCAATACGGCATTTATCAGAAGACTGATGAACCGTGATCTTAAAGAGGCGGAGCGTATACTTGAGTTTTGCTTCGTCAGAGGTATTCGCGTGATTTCCTGCGCTTCTAAAAATTATCCAGAGAGACTGCGCCGGGTTCATAACAGACCGATTGTCCTTTATGTGCGCGGTATGATTGAGAATCTTGACGAGCGTTTCTGCGTCAGTATCGTCGGAACACGAAATATGTCCGATTACGGAAAGCATATGGCGTTCTCGCTGACAAGACAGCTTATCTCTTACGGCGCTGTTATCATCAGCGGTGCGGCGTACGGTATTGACTCTGTTGCTAACAATACTGCGGTATTTATGGAAGAACCGTGTGTGGCAGTGCTTGGGTCGGGCGTTAATGTCCCGTATCCTGCGAAAAACGAGGAGCTTCTTAATAAAATCGCCGCTAACGGTATGGTTATTAGTGAATATGAACCGAACACTCCGCCGTACAGTCACAATTTCCCACTTCGAAACCGTATTATCAGCGGTCTTTCGGATGCGGTGGTCGTTATTGAGTGCGGTCTCAAAAGCGGCGCGCTTATTACGACAAGATATGCCGCTGATCAGGGACGCAGAGTTTACGCGGTTCCCGGTAACGTCGGTTCGCCCGGCAGTATCGGTCCGAACAGTCTCATTCGTGACGGTGCTAAATTAGTTATGCGCTGTGAGGATATAATCGAGGATTTCGCGGACAGATTTGACCTCGAAAAGGTAGACAGAATCGTGAACAGCGAAAAATATCTGCGATACGAATACAATCACAGCATACCGGTGCAAAAAGAAAACAACCCCATTGCTCCGAATGTGGACAGAACCTCAAAGCGTGCAGCGGCGTCCCTGAAAAAGGATGCGGTTCCGGTCAAAAGTATTGACGACATTGCGCCGAAACGCGAGAAAAAGAGTGCACGCGTGATAAAAAAATCGCAGACGAGTAAAAATGTGAATCGCGAAGCGGTATCGGAGCGCAAATTGACTGAGGACGAAAAAGCAAAGCTATATGCGATGCTCGACAGTGATCAAAAGCTGGTTTACGATGCAATGCCAAATAATGCTGAAATTACGATAGATCAGCTTGTCGGAACCGGACTTTCAACAAATACGATTCTTGCAGCGCTGACGATGCTTGAACTCTTTTCCGCGGTGGAATCACTTCCCGGCGGTCTTTACAAAAAAATAATCTAACCAACAAAGCAAAAAGGAGATATTTCTTCACATGGCAAATCTTGTAATAATGGAGTCGCCGACAAAGGCGGGAACAGTTAAAGGTTATCTTGGCTCGGGATATAAGGTGGTCGGTTGTACCGGTCACATACGCGATCTTCCCAAAAGCACGCTCGGTATTGACGTTGATAACGATTTCAAGGCAAAGTATATCAACATCCGCGGCAAGGGCGATCTTATAAAGAGCCTTAAAAAGGATGCCAAAAACGCAGACAAAGTTTTCCTCGCAACGGACCCTGACCGTGAGGGTGAGGCAATCGCGTGGCATCTTTCCGAGGCACTTGGTCTGCCTGAAAATAAAATCAAGCGCGTGACCTTTAACGAGATCACGAAGAAAGCAGTTAAAGCGGGTATGAAAATGCCTCGCGAAATTGACATGGGACTTGTTAATTCCCAACAGGCGAGAAGAATACTTGACCGTATCGTCGGCTATAAGCTGAGTCCGTTCCTTTGGAAAACCATCAAGAGCGGTCTTTCGGCAGGACGTGTACAGTCTGTTGCGACTCGTATACTCGTTGAGCGCGAGGAAGAGATTCGTGCATTTGTTCCCGAGGAATACTGGACTGTTGACGCTGTGCTTGAAAACAAGAGCCGCGGCAAGATCAAGGCAAAGTTCCACGGCGATGAAAAGGGTAAGATCGAGCTTCACTCAGAGGCAGAAACAATGGCAGTTGTAAACGCCGTTGAGGGTAAACCGTTTAATGTTAAATCGGTTAAAAAGGCGATCCGCGTCAAGAATCCGGCACCTCCCTTTACCACCTCCACTCTCCAACAGGAGGCATCGCGCAGACTCGGCTTCCAGTCACAGCGTATTATGCGTGTGGCACAGGAGCTTTACGAGGGTATCAACCTCGGTGCGGCAAGCGGCGGTACACAAGGTCTTATCACCTATATGCGTACCGATTCGCTCCGTATTGCTGACGAAGCGGCTGATGCGGCCCAGGCTTATATCACCGAAAAATACGGCAAGGAGTACTATCCTGCACAGCGCCGTATCTATAAAACCAAAGCAGGTGCGCAGGACGCACACGAAGCGATCCGTCCCTCAAACCTTGCTTTTGAGCCCGACAAGATAAAGAAGATGCTGACAACCGATCAGTACCGTCTTTACAAGCTTATCTGGGATCGTTTCATGGCGAGCCAGATGGCATCCGCGGAGCTTGACACCGTAACAGCCGATATTGAGGCAGGCGGTTACATTTTCCGATCAAGCGGCTACACCGTTAAATTCCAGGGTTATATGACGCTTTACGAGGAGGCAGAGGATCACGTTGCGACGAGTGCAGCCGATACCGACACTCCCGAAAAGAGCGTTAGACTTCCGAAGATTGAGCAGGGTGACGTTCTTAAGCATGAAGAAACGAAGTCTGCACAGCACTTTACCGAAGCACCTCCGAGATACACCGAGGCAACGCTTGTTAAGTTCCTCGAGGAGCGTGGAATCGGACGTCCGAGCACATTTGCAACGATCATTACGACGATCATTTCGCGCGGATATGTTGTTCGCGAGGGCAAGTCACTCAAGCCGACCGAACTTGGCGAGATCACAACAAGACTTATGGTTGACAGCTTCCCGAAGATCGTTGACTACGAGTTTACCGCGAATATGGAGACAGACCTTGACGAAATTGCAAACGGCGTTGACACTGT
The DNA here is from genome assembly GCA_964430755.1 of uncultured Lachnospiraceae bacterium. Taxonomy (GTDB): domain Bacteria; phylum Bacillota; class Clostridia; order Oscillospirales; family CAG-272; genus Flemingiibacterium. The sequence goes on from CAYSFT010000007.1 coordinate 48,327, forward strand.
AAGCGGTGTACTCCACGGCTTCTATGACGATTTCGCAAAGACGCTTGAGGCTGCGGAGAATACTGTTGACAAAGCAAAATACCAACTTCCCGTTGAGGAAACCGATATCATCTGCGACAAGTGCGGCGCGAGAATGGTTGTTAAAAACGGACGCTTCGGTAAATTTGCCGCTTGTCCGAATTACCCGACCTGCAAGAATACAAAGCCTCTTACGGGTGACGGCAAGCCTGCGGAAGAAAAGGCTCCAAAGGTTACGGATATGGTCTGCGACAAATGCGGAAGTCCGATGGTTTTACGCACGGGAAGATACGGCAGCTTCTATGCCTGCTCGCGTTATCCCGAATGTAAGACCACACGTCAGATAACCAAGGATCTCGGCGTTGACTGTCCTCTCTGCGGCTCGAAGGTCGTTATCAAGAAGGGCAAGAGCCGTACCGTGTTTTACAGCTGCGAAAAGTATCCCGAATGTAACTTCTCCTCGTGGGATATGCCGACTGCCGAAAAGTGTCCCGAATGCGGAGAGATGCTTTACCGCAAAAAGGGTAAGGCACTGCTCATTTGTAAGCATGAGGGCTGCGGATATAAAAAGGCGATAGAAAAAGATGATGCAGAGTGATTTACCGCTGATCAATATAGTCGGTGCAGGACTTGCGGGATGTGAGGCGGCATGGCAGGCACTTCGGCTTGGTGTTCGTGTTCGTCTTTTTGAGATGAAGCCGCGCAAGTTTTCTCCTGCACATCACAGTGAGGGCTTTGCTGAGCTTGTCTGCTCAAATTCGCTTCGCTCGAATATGCTCTCCAATGCGGTTGGCGTGCTCAAGGAGGAAATGCGACTTCTCGATTCGCTCATTATCGAAGCGGCTTATGCTTCGGAAGTGCCGGCAGGAAGTGCACTTGCGGTTGACCGCGAGCTTTTCTCAAAGTATATAACCGAAAAATTAAAGAATCATCCGCTGGTTGAAGTTGTAGAGGGCGAAGTGACGGAGATTCCCGACGGCGTTACCGTTATTGCAACCGGCCCGCTTACGAGTGAGGCACTGTCCGAGTCGATCGGTAAGCTGATCGGTGACGATTATTTACACTTTTTCGATGCCGCCGCGCCGATCGTTTCATTCGATTCGATTGATATGTCAAAGGCGTTTTATGCGTCACGTTACGGCAAGGGCGAAGCATCGTATATAAACTGTCCGTTTACCGAGGAGGAATATGAGCGTTTCTATAAAGCTCTCATAACTGCCGAGGAAGCGGAACTCAAAGACTTTGACAAGGCAGGACAGCTCACTGTTTTTGAGGGTTGTATGCCTGTTGAGGTTATGGCAAAGCGCGGACATGACACGCTCCTTTTCGGCCCGATGAAGCCCGTTGGCATAACAGTGCCGCAGACCGGCAAGGAGGCTTATGCGATAGTACAGCTTCGTCAGGAAAATGCCGAAAAGAGTATGTATAATATCGTCGGCTTCCAGACGCATCTCAAATTCCCCGAGCAAAAGCGTGTGTTCGGTATGATTCCCGGACTTGAAAATGCGGAGTTTCTCCGTTATGGCGTTATGCACAGAAACACATTCATGAATTCGCCGAAGCTGCTTGACAGTACTTACATGATGCGAAGCCGTCCCGGACTTTACTTTGCCGGACAGATGACCGGTGTTGAGGGTTATGTTGAATCGGCATCGAGCGGACTTGTTGCAGGACTTAACGCGGCAAGATTCGCGCTCGGACTTGAGCCGGTGATGTTTGCACGTGAGAGTATTATTGGCTCGCTTGCAGCTTATATAAGCGATGAGGGCGTTGTAAACTTTCAGCCGATGAATGCAAATTTCGGTCTTGTTGCACCGCTTACACATAAGGTCAAGGGCGGCAAAAAGGCACGCGGCGAGGCTATGGGCGCACGTGCGATTGAATATATACGCGGCGTTGTCGGTATTACGGCAGAGAAGAATGTTTATTAAATGCGGGGCGTCGAGGACGTCGCCCCCTACAGGATACGTCCAAATATGAAGTGTCGAGGATGTTGCCCATGCAAGATACGTCGATGAAAACACATAAAAAGGGTGATGAATAACATGGAAAAGTTACCGCTTTCTCCCGAGGTATTCGAGGAAAAAATCGGATATCACTATAAAAACAAAGACCTGCTTATCACGGCGCTCACTCATTCATCATATGCAAATGAATGTAAGCCGAAAGGTGAAGCGGTTGAATATAACGAACGCCTTGAATTTCTCGGAGACTCGGTGCTCTCGATAATTGTCAGCGATTACCTGTTTAAGAGCTATCCCGATACTCCCGAGGGGGATCTGACACGTATCCGTGCAAGTGCCGTTTGCGAAAAGACGCTCGGAAAGCTCGCAAAGGATATCGGGCTTGGCAAATATATGCGTCTCGGTCACGGCGAAGAAATGAGCAACGGACGCGAGCGTATATCAATACTTGCAGATGCTTTTGAGGCGTTGCTTGCTTCGATATATCTCGATTCGGGTTCGCGTGAGGCTGTTGAAAAATTCCTTATGCCGCTTGTTGTTCCCGAGATAAAGCAGTTCACGGAAAACGGCAAAAACAAGGATCACAAAACCCTGCTTCAGCAGATCATCCAGCAGGAACGCGGAGAGATTCTCGAATATGTGCTCGTCGGTGAGACGGGTCCCGATCACGCAAAGATCTTCACTATCGAGGCAAGACTCAACAGCAACGTCATCGGTCACGGCAGCGGCAAAAGTAAGCGTGAAGCCGAACAGATGGCGGCAAAGGAAGCGCTCATCCTTTTCGGCGACAAATGAGACACATAAATATCCCGATATTCATTCCGCATATGGGATGTCCGAATGCCTGCGTTTTCTGTAACCAACGAAAAATATCGGGCAAGACGGAGTTTGACATACGCTCGGTCGAGGGTGAGCTTGAGAGGGCAGTTAAAACCATCGACTATGGTACTTCGGAGGTCGAGATCGCCTTTTTCGGTGGCAGCTTTACGGGAATTGACCGTGAAGACATGGTTTACCTGCTCACACTTGCAAAGCGTTACATTGATATGGGCAAGGCACAGGCGGTGAGGCTTTCGACACGTCCCGATTATATTGATTCGGAGATACTCGATATACTTGAAAAGTACGGCGTTACCGATATCGAGCTTGGGCTGCAGAGTATGAGTGAGCGAGTGCTTGACGCATCAAAACGCGGACACAGTGCCGACGATGCAAGACGTGCCTGCAAGCTTATAAAGGAGCACGGCTTTAATCTTGTCGGACAGATGATGATCGGACTTCCAAAGTCAACGCTTGCGGATGAAGTTTATACGGCGCGTGAGATTGTTTCGATGGGCTGTGACGCGGCGAGGATATATCCGACGGTGGTCTTCTCTGAAACCGAACTTTGCGACATGATGAAATGCGGCGGATATGTACCGCTTATTATGGAAGATGCTGTGAAGCGTTCGGCAGAGGTGCTTTGCATTTTCACAGAACATGATATTCCCGTGATACGGCTCGGACTCTGCGCGGCGGACAACCTTTTTAGCGAGGGAGCTATGGTCGGCGGTGCTTATCACAGTGCGTTCGGCGAGATGGTTTATTCGGAGCTTTATTATAAAAAAATTTGCGACTACATTAAAGCTCACGATCTCGGTGATATGATATCGGGACGTGATGTTACTATATATGTCCCACGCGGCGAGACCTCAAAGGCTTCGGGACAGAAGCGTGCCAACAAGGAGCGATTACGGCGCGAATACGGTGCTCGGGATGTTAAAATTGTCGAGCACGATAATATGAAAAAATACACGGCTCGGGTTATCTGCCCCGACCGATAAACAAAATCATGGGAAAGGAGAAAATCAAATATGTACTTAAAATCACTTGAGCTGTTCGGATTCAAGTCCTTTCCCGACCGTACCGTGCTGAATTTTGACTGCGGAGCAACGGTTGTTGTCGGACCGAACGGAAGTGGTAAATCAAATATATCGGATGCGATGCGCTGGGTACTCGGCGAGGTTTCGTCCCGTCAGATTCGCGGAACAAAGATGGAGGACGTTATCTTCGGAGGTACCGATGACAGGAAGCAGATGAATTTTGCCGAGGTCACGGTAACATTCGATAATTCCGACCGTCAGATGGACATCGCATTTGATGAGGTTTCGGTAACACGCCGTTATTACCGCAAGGGTGAGAGCGAATATTTCATTAACCGCAAGCCTGTACGTCTGCGCGATATACATGAGCTTTTCATGAATACGGGCGTTGGTCGAGAGGGTTATTCCATCATCGGTCAGGGACGTATTGCGGAGATCATTTCGAGAAAGAGCGAGGAACGTCGTGCCATCTTCGAGGAAGCGGCAGGTATTTCCAAGTACCGCTACAAAAAGGAAGAGGCGGAGCGTAAGCTTTCGAGCGTTGACGACAACTTGACAAGACTTCGCGACATTATGTCCGAGCTTGAGGGACGTGTCGGACCGCTTGAGCGTGAATCGGAGAAGGCGAAGAAGTATCTTGAATATTTCGAAGTAAAAAAGCGTGACGATGTTTCGCTCTGGATTTACGATATGGACAAGCTGTCGAAGGATTTAAAGACGGCGGAGGATAAATTAAAGCTTGCGGCAAACGAGCTTGAGATTGTGAGTGAGGCGCTTGAATCGCTTGAAAATCAGAACGAGCGTATTTTCGAGGCTTCGCAGGAATCAAAATATAAATATGAGCAGCTCCAGAATAAAATCGAAGAGTCGCGTAACCTTGCGCATGAGCTTGACAGCAAGATAAAGCTGGCCGAGAACGACATGACTCACCGTGATGAGCAGATCGCACGTGCGGCTGAAGCGAAGTCGCGCTTTGAGGAAAGACGTTCACAGCTTGAAGCGCTCTGCACAGAAAAAGAGACCGCACTTGACACGGCAAACGGTAAGGCAAGTGAACTTTCAAATGAGCTTTCCGCGCTTGATGAAAAGAGCGAGAGCGCACGTGTTTCCCGTGATGAGCTGCGTGAACTGCTCGACAAACAACTTGAAGAATTAAAGGCGGCAGAGGACCGTCTTGTTGAGCTTAAAATCAGACTCTCGGTTCTTGATACAACCGAAAAGAGTGACAACGACAAGGCAGAATCGCTCAAAGAGGAAATTGATAAATACGAAAGCAGTACGTCAATGCTCAGCGCCCGTGCTGAAAAGGCAGAGAAGGTTATTGCCGATTATAAGAAAAAGAGTGATGAGCTTGCAAAGCAGTCTGAGGCTGCTAATTCCGAAATTGAAAAGCTGAAGCGCGAAAAGCAGGAGCTTATCGACAAATCAAACGAGGTCTACCTCGAATACACCGCGAAGAAGCACCGTATTGATGCTATTCGCCGTATGGAGGAGCTGTTTGAAGGATATACGCAGAGTGTCCGCTTTGTTATGAGCGAATATGATGCAGGTCACATTGCAGGAACAAACCGTGTGTCCGATGTCGACGCAAAGGGCGGACGTATCCACGGCCCTGTTTCACGTCTCATTAACGTAAGCGCTAAGTATACGCTTGCCATTGAAACGGCACTCGGTGCGAATATACAGAATATCATCGTTGATGATGAAAACACCGCAAAGGCGGCAATACGTCACCTTAAAGAAAAAAACGCTGGCCGTGCTACCTTCTATCCGATAAGCTCGATGAAGCCGCGTTACAGTCAGATTCCCGATTCCGAATGTGAACGCTATGCAGGTTACCTCGGTACTGCCGATAAGGTTATCGAGTTTGACGACAAGTTCGGCGGCGTTATACGTAATCTTCTCGGTGCTACACTGATTTTTGATAACATCGACAACGCCGCGGTTATGGCAAAGGCAACGGGCTATAAGGTTCGCGCTGTAACGCTTGACGGTCAGATAATTAACGCAGGCGGCTCGTTCACGGGCGGTTCGGCAAAGCGTGACTCGGGTATGTTAACAAGACGTACCGAAACCGAAAAATTAAAGCGTGACTCGGACGAGCTTGCAAAGAAGCTTGAGGAGATCAAGTCCGAGCAGGCGAAATGTGACAGTGCCATTGCGGCAAAGACCAAGGATGTGTCGTCAGTGTCCTCGCAGATAGCAATGCTGAATTCGCTCATCGGTGCCGAAAACACACAGCTTGAGGTCATTAAGAGTCAGCTTGGCGGCGAGCGCAATATGCGTGCTTCGCTTGAACGTGACCTTGACGCGATAAAGACAGATGCGGCAGAACGTGCCGACGGTATTTTGAAACTCAAAAATGAGGTTGACGAAACTGCCGCTTCGATTGAAAAATTGACGGCAGAGCGCCTTGACGGAGCATCGAAACTCGGTGCACTTGAAGAAGAAATTGACGACTGTGAGCGTGAGCGAAGTGAGCTGCTTGTTCGCCGTGCAGAGGCACTCAAGGACGTTGAGAGCGCAGAGCATGAGCTTGCCGAAGCACGTGAACGTCTTTCGGAAAATTCGGCAGAAACCGAGCAGAATGAGCTGCTTGCCGAGGCTCTTGCAGAGCAGAATAAGACTGCCGCAGATAACCTTGAATCCATGCGAGCAGAGCTTTCGGGACTCGATGAAACCGTTGAAAAGCTTGAAGCCGAGCGCAGTTCAACATCGGCGAAGAACCTTGAATATGAGCAGAAGTTAAATCAGCTTCGCACGCAGATCCGCGAGAAAACAAACAAGCGTGAGCTTTGCTTCCGCGATCACACCCTTGCGGAGAACAAATACAATAACCTCACCCTTGACCGCGACAAGCATACAACCCGTCTTTGGGACGAATATGAGCTTACTTACACGGGTGCTGTTGAATGTCAGTATCCGCCGGTTACAGAGGAAACTCGCAGTGCGGTGCTTGCGGAGCTTACCGAATACAGAACAAAGCTTAAGTCGCTCGGAAGCGTCAATCTTAACGCAATCGACGAATTTGCCGAGGTTAAACAAAGATACGACTTTATGTCAGAGCAGATCGGTGATCTTGAAAAATCGAAGGACAATCTGCTTGAAATTATCGTCAAGCTTGAATGTGAGATGCGCGAGACGTTTGTTACGGCGTTCCAGGAGATCGACCGCAACTTCAAGATCGTTTTCGCCGAGCTTTTCGGCGGCGGTACGGCAGAGCTTTCGCTGACCGATCCCGAAAATGTATTAACGAGCGGTATTGAGATACGCGTTGCACCTCCCGGAAAGATAATCAAGAGTCTGACGCTTCTTTCGGGTGGTGAGCAGTCGTTCGTTGCGATTGCGATAATCTTTGCGATACTGCGTGTCAACCCGACGCCGTTCTGTATCTTCGATGAAATCGAGGCGGCGCTTGACGATGCGAACGTTTTCCGTTTCGCCGACTATCTGCACCGCTATTCGAACCGTACACAGTTTATCGTTATCACCCACCGTCGCGGTACAATGGAGGTTGCCGACCGTATTTACGGCGTTACCATGCAGGAGCGCGGTATTTCGACAATTCTGCCGCTTGACATTAACCAGGCGCAGGAGAAGCTTAATGAGGGTAAAGCATAATTTTTGTCACTTAACTACTGAAAGGATATACCAATGGGATTTTTTGACCGACTTAAAGAGGGACTTGCCAAAACAAAAAACGCACTTTTCAAGCAGGTTGACAATCTGTTTAAAAGCTTTGTGAAGGTTGACGAGGAGCTGCTTGAGGAGCTTGAGGAGCTTCTTATCATGGCAGATGTCGGCGTTAACTCGACCGAGGCTATAATCGAACGTCTGCGTGAAAAGATAAAGGATGAGCGTATCACAGAACCGGAAGCCTGCCGTGCGGCACTTCAGGAAATACTCGTTGACATGATCGGCGACGGTGAGGGACTGCGCCTTGACACAACCCCGAGCGTTATTCTTGTTATCGGAGTTAACGGTGTTGGCAAGACTACCTCGATCGCAAAGATTGCAAACAGACTGAAGCAGAACGGTAAAAAGGTCATTCTTGCGGCGGCTGACACCTTCCGTGCGGCGGCTATTGATCAGCTTGCAGTCTGGGCAGACCGTGTCGGTGTTGAGCTTATTAAGCACACGGAGGGCTCCGATCCTGCGGCGGTTGTTTTCGATGCGGTCAGCGCGGCAAAGAAGCGTGAGGCTGATGTGCTTATCGTTGACACTGCGGGACGCTTACACAACAAAAAGAATCTTATGGACGAGCTTGCAAAAATAAACCGTGTTATCGAGCGTGAGCTTCCGGGCGCTTCGAGAGAAACACTTCTCGTTCTTGATGCAACAACGGGACAGAACGCCGTCAATCAGGCGAAGGAATTCAAAAACGCCGCCGATATTACGGGACTCATCTTAACAAAGCTTGACGGTACGGCAAAGGGCGGTATCGTGTTCTCAATTAAGGAGGAGCTTAACATACCCGTTAAGTTTATCGGAGTTGGCGAGCAGATGGACGATATGCAGGAGTTCTCGGCGACTGATTTCGTTGATGCGCTCTTTAACTGATGCGGAGGGCTTATGTATAAAATTGTACTTGCTTCAAGAAACCGGAAAAAAATCCGCGAGCTTGAAACTTTACTCTCGGATCTTTCGTCTAAAGTGCAGGTTCTCTCTCTTGACGACATCGGTTACACCGAGGAGATAATCGAGGACGGCGACACGTTTTCCGATAATTCGCGCATAAAGGCGAGCGTCCCTGCAAGACTCGGTTACATCGGTATTGCCGACGATTCGGGGCTTGAGGTTGATGCGCTCGGGGGTGCACCGGGAGTTTACTCGGCGCGTTTTTCGGGAGAGGGTGCAACGGACGGCAGTAACAATGAAAAGTTACTTTCGCTTCTCTCTGATGTGCCCGATGAAAAGCGTACAGCGAGATTCCGTACCGTTGTGACCTGTGCGTTCCCTGATGGGACGGATTTTCAGGTTGAGGGCGTTTGCGAAGGAACTATACTTCGCGCGGCAGACGGAGACGGAGGATTCGGTTACGATCCGCTTTTCTACTATGCACCGCTTGGGAAGACCTTTGCCTCTCTTTCGGCGGACGAGAAGAATGCCGTAAGTCACAGAGGTCGTGCGATGCGCGAATTTGTTAAAAAGTTTAAGGAATATATCAAGGAGAATTAAATGTTAACCTCAAAACAGCGTGCCTACCTTCGCAGTATGGCACAGAGCTATGACACGATATTTCAGGTTGGAAAGGGCGGCATATCCGAGAAGATGTGCGAGCAGATCTCAAATGCTCTTGAGGCACGTGAGCTGATAAAGCTGCGCGTTCTTGACAACAGCGATTACAGCGCAAGAGAAGCGGCAGAGGAAATTGCCGAGACTGTCGGAGCGGATGTCGTTCAGGTTATCGGCACGAGATTTGTGCTTTACCGTGAATCTGTTGATCACAAGAAGATTGATCTTTCCGTTATAAAATGAGCGAACACAAAGAGCGGCTCGGAATATACGGCGGTGCTTTTTCGCCGATACACTGCGGTCATGTCAATGCGGCAAGGGCGTTTCTAAATTCGGGACTTATAGATAAGCTGATGGTTGTTCCAAGTGCTATTCCTCCGCATAAAGCTTCTATTGAGGCAACTCCAAGTCAACGCTTAGAAATGACACGCCTCGCTTTTTCTGAAAATGAGGACTATCTTCGCGGAGGACTTGAGGTTTGCGATTTCGAGCTGACAAACAAGGACAAGAGCTACACGGTTCATACGCTTGAGCATTTTTCCGCGCCCGGACGTGAGCTTTATTTCCTTATCGGAAGCGACAAGATTTTTACAATTGACAAATGGTACCGCGGTGAGGATATTTTAAGGCTTGCCGACATTGTTCTCATGAGGCGTGAGAATGACGGCGAGATGAATTTACGGCTTATCGAAAAGATATGCGAGATGCGTGAAAAGTACGGCGCACGTGTTCATATAATAGACGAGCCGCCGCTTGTTATGTCGTCAACCGAGCTTCGTTTTATGCTTCGTGTGGGCGATGATGTTTCGGGGCTTATACCCGATTCGGTTATAAAATATATTGAAGATAATAAGCTATACAGGTAATTTTATATGATTACAGAAACACAGGAATTGATTCTTGCGTCGCTGCGCGAGAGAATACAAGGTTACATGAGCGCAAAGCGACTCGCACACACCTATGCGGTTGAGCGCGAGATAACATCGCTTTCGGGAATATACGCGCCCGAGGAGGAGTTCACTCTTCGAGTCGCGGCTCTGCTTCACGATATAACAAAAGAACTTTCGCTTCAAAAACAGTTGCAATTATGTCTTTTGTCTGATATAATATATACACGCGAGGAAATGCTGACTCCTAAAATCTTCCATTCGCGTACTGCCGAGGCTGTGATAAAGCAGGATTTTTCCGAGTGGGCAACCGATGATATACTTTGTGCGATTCGCTGGCACACAACGGGACACGCCGATATGACATTGTCTGAACAGTTACTTTTCCTTGCCGATTTCATCGAGGATACGCGCACGTTTGAGTCGTGCGTCAAGCTTCGCCGCTTCTTTTACGACGGAATCGCAGACGGTGCTGACAAAATTTCACATCTTCGCGATACGATGATCTTAGCTTTTGATTTTACGATAGATGAGCTCGTTTCGGACGGAAAACCGATACACGTTGATACGGTTTCGGCAAGAAATTATTTTATATATGAGAAAGCGAGGTGTTCAAAGTGAGTGACAGAAACGTAAGGCGGCACCCGAAGAGGGGGTTATCGCCGCTTGTGATTTCGCTTATTGCGCTTGTCGTAGTGCTTGCTTTGATTCTGGCGCTGATTGCCGGCGTATGGCTGTATTTTAAAAATTACAAGCCGTCTCTTGACACTGACACTCCGCCTTTTGATGTTGCCACACCGGGACCCGATGATACGTCTGACGGTGACGGTGCAAATACATCAGGAGATGAATATGTCCGTGACACGCAGGTTGTAAACTTCCTTGTTGCCGGACGAGATAAGGCGGCATGGAACACCGATGTTATGATGCTTGTCAGCTTTAATATGCACGATTATTCGCTGAGCGTTCTGCAGATACCGCGCGACACCTATATCGAGGTTGACGGCGTTACACGCGGCAGAATTAACACGCTTGTCAAGCTGATGCGCGCAAAAGCGTATAATGAGGACAGCACACTTAATTCGGACGAAATGCTCAAAGCCGGTATGCAGGGAACTGTTGAGATACTTGAAAAGAATATGTGCATCCAGATCGACGGCTATGCAATTGTAAACCTTGAGGGCTTCCGTAATATCATAAATGCCATCGGCGGCGTTTATATGGATGTTCCTTATGAGATGGAATATGACGATCCCGACCAAGGGCTTTACATCTATTTAGCTCCCGGGCCGCAGACGCTGAACGGTGAGCAGGCGGAAATGTTCGTCCGTTACCGTTCGGGATATGTTCAGGGCGACATCGGACGAGTTAACGCGCAGAAGATATTCCTGACAGCACTTTTTAAGCAGCTCCAGAATAATCTCACAATTTCAAACATTCCGACAATTGTGGATCAGCTGCTCAAATATGTTACAACCGATGTTCCGCTGGCGGATATTGTTTTCTATGCCAAGGAGCTTTTGAAAGTCGATATGGAAAACGTATCAATGATGACGCTTCCCGGTGCAGATGCTCGTTCGGCCACGACAGGCGCATGGTATTATATCATGCACAGAGCAGATATGCTTGATGCGGTTAATGAATATTTCAACGTATACAATAAAGACATAACGGACGAGCTGTTCGACCCCGATCACGTTTTCACAGACGAGAGCTATGACGTTTTTGCGAATATATATTTCGCCGAAGCGACAGGTGCAATCGTTGAAACCGCAGACAAGATCGACGACGGCTCGCTGACGATTCCACTTCTTCCTAAACAATAGAAAGGGCAAAAATATGGATAAAAACATTGACATGATAACCCCGGAAAACCATCCGGAGCTTGCGAATGCCGAGCCGCTTGAAATTGCCAAGACGCTCGTTCACGTGCTCGACATGAAAAAAGGACGCGACATAAAGCTGCTTCGCGTTGCCGACCAGACGATAATCGCCGAATATTTCGTAATCTGCGGCGGTACGTCAAATACGAATATCAAGGCGCTTGCAGGTGAGGCTGAATATAAGCTTGGGCTCTGCGGCGTGACACCTTATCGCATGGACGGTTACCAGGAGGGCGAATGGATCGCGATCGACTTCGGTTCGGTCATCGTTCACATCATGAACCGCGACAGTCGTGATTTCTATAAGCTTGAGAAGCTTTGGGCGGATGCCGAGGCGATTGATATAAGCGATATTTTGGTACAGTAAAAAATAATAATTTATATAGAACGAGGTTTTATCAATGAAATACGATTTCAGTGCCATCGAAAAGAAATGGCAGGACAAATGGGACGCAGACGGCGTTTTCAAAGCAACAGAGGATTATTCGAAGCCGAAATTCTACGGACTTGTTGAGTTCCCGTATCCCAGCGGCGCAGGTATGCACGTTGGTCACATCAAGGCGTATTCGGGACTTGAGGTTATCTCCAGAAAGAGAAGAATGCAGGGCTACAATGTCCTTTTCCCCATAGGATTTGACGCTTACGGTCTGCCGACTGAAAACTATGCTATCAAAACGGGTATTCATCCCCGTAAGGTTACCGACGACAACATCGCAAAATTCACCTCGCAGCTGAAGCGTGTCGGCTTCTCCTTTAACTGGGACAGAGTTGTTGACACCACAGAGGAGGACTATTACAAGTGGACACAGTGGATCTTCCGCAAAATGTTTGATGAGGGACTTGTTTTCCGCGCGACAACACTTGTAAACTATTGCCCTCACTGTAAGTGTGTTCTCTCGAATGAGGATTCGCAGGGCGGTAAGTGTGATATTTGTCACAGTGACGTTATACAGAAGTCGAAGGACGTTTGGTATCTGCGCATCACCGAGTATGCAGACAAGCTCCTCGCAGGACTTGACAAGGTTGATTATCTTCCCAACATCAAGCTCCAGCAGGAAAACTGGATCGGACGCAGCGAGGGTGCATTTGCAAACTTCGCAATCGCAGGTACGGACGACAGCCTGCGCATCTATACAACACGCTGCGACACAATGTTCGGCGTAACATTCATGGTAATCGCTCCCGAGCATCCGATTATTGAAAAGTACCGCGACCGTATCACCAATTTTGATGCGCTTGAGGCTTACAAGGCTGAATGTGCGAAGAAGACCGAGTTTGAGCGTACCCAGCTCGTTAAGGATAAGACCGGCGTTCGCATCGAAGGACTTTCGGCG